>JBLMWY010000337.1:0-14851 GCA_050257475.1 Bdellovibrio bacteriovorus | reverse complement strand
CGGCGGTGGAGTCCGCCTGGGGGATCGGCTTCCGGGAGTACTTCGCCGACTCACTGGAGCGTCTGATTCCGATGGTCGACGATGGTCTGCTCACCGTGGACGAGGGGGCCATCCGCGTCCTGCCCCGTGGCCGCCTGTTGATCCGTAACATCTGCATGGCCTTCGACGCCTATCTGGCCGCCAAGACGGGGCCGGTGGGCTTCTCCAAGGTCATCTAGGGTGATGGGTCGGCGGAGGCGATTCCCGAGGCACCCGATCCTGGCGTGGCCTCCCGGGAGCACGGGACGACGCGGAGCTCCTACCAGGGCAGCCCTGTGGCGGTGACGGACGCCTCGACCTTGCAGCACATCCCCGGCCGCTTCCGCGCCATGGCGGCGGAACGCGGAGAGGCTCCCTGTATCGTCGAGGATGCTGAGACCCTGAGCTTCCGGGAGCTGGATCGGCAGTCTGACGCCCTGGCGGCGGGGCTGGTGGCCCGGGGCTTGGGTTCGGGCGACCGTATCGGGCTCCTCTGCCCAAACGGGGCCGATTTCGTGGTCGCCTATCTGGGCGCCCTCAAGGCGGGCGCGACCTTGGTACCCCTGAACCTGCTGCTCCACCCCCGGGAGATGGGCTTCATCCTGGCCGACAGCGGCGCCCGCGCTCTCATCCATCATCAGGCCTTCGATGCCGCCGCGGCCCAGGCCCTGGAAGGGCTCAATCTGCCGCTGCGGGTGCGCATCGGAGGGGATGCACCTGGCGACTGCCGGGACGCCATTCCCTTCCTCGAGCTCACCCGGGAGCCGAACCCCTCCCCGCCGACCCTGGCCCTGGACCCGCGCGAGGCGGTTGCCGCCATCCTGTACACCTCAGGCACCACGGGTCGTCCCAAGGGGGCCATGCTCACCCACCACAACCTGGTCGAGAACGGCGCCAGCATCGTGGAGGCCCTGCGGATCACCCGCGACGACCGCCTCCTGGTGGTGCTGCCCCTGTTCCACGCCTTCGCCGCCACCGTGGGGATGCTTACCCCCGTGCTGCATGGCGGCGCCCTGGTTCCAGTCCCGCGTTTCGAGCCCAAGCTGGTCAGCCAGGCCATCGCCGCCCATGGGGCCACCCTGTTTCTGGGGGTGCCCAGCATGTATGCGGTGCTGCTGCGATTGGATGAAGCCTCAGTCGCCCAGTGGACTGGGGTCCGGTTGTGCGTTAGCGGTGGGGCCGCCTTGCCGGCAGCGGTGCTGACGGCCTTCGAGGGACGCTTCGGGATCCCGATCCTGGAGGGGGACGGGCCCACCGAGTGCTCGCCCGTGACCTGTGTGAATCCGCCCGTCGGAGTGCGCAAGCCCGGATCCGTGGGGCTGCCGGTCCCCGGCGTGGAGATGCGTATCCTGGATGCCACGGGGCAGGAGCTGGCGGATGGCACATTGGGCGAGGTGTGCGTCCGCGGCCCCAATGTGATGAAGGGTTATTACAAGCTCCCCGAGGCCACCCGGAAGGCGTTCTTCGGCGACTGGTTTCGCACGGGCGACCTGGGGATGCGGGATCCGGACGGCTACTTCTACCTGGTCGACCGCATCAAGGACCTGATCATCGTCAATGGCATGAATGTCTACCCGCGGGTCATCGAGGAGGTCCTCTACGCCCACCCCGCGGTGGCCGAGGCGGCCGTGGTCGGCGATCCGGATCCCCTCCACGGCGAGGTTCCCGTGGCCCACCTGGCGCTCAAGCCGGACATGATGGCGACCGCGGCGGAGCTGCGCGACTGGTGCCGGGCGCGCCTCGGACGCCACGAGATCCCGCGTCGGCTCCAGATCCACGAGGCCCTGCCCCGCAATGCAGCGGGCAAGATCCTCAAACGGGAGCTCCGGCGCTCCGGTGAGCTGGAGCGCGGGGTGGGATCGCCCCCGGAACTCTGAGGGAGGCGGACGCGCGAGACGCGCGGCGGCCCGGTTGGAATGGCAGATTTTTCACGACCTTTGGGATCAGCGCCGCTATACTGGCGCGTTTCTGGAGGCCGGGCTACCGCTCGGTGTTTGGGCAACGCCAGTATCGAGGCAGGGACGGAACCCGTCCGCTGCCGCTCGGAGATGAGAAAGATGCAAGTATCGGTGGAGTCGGGGGACGGGCTGGAGCGGCGGATGCGTATCGAGCTGCCCTTCGAGCGGATCCAAGGGGAGGTCGACAAGCGGTTGCAGCAGTTGGCGCGCAACGCCCGGCTGCCCGGGTTCAGGCCCGGCAAGGTGCCCATGAAGCTGTTGCGTCAGCGTTACGGCGAGCAGCTCCAACAGGAAGTGTTCGGGGAGCTGGTTCAGTCTAGCTTCGGCGAGGCGGTCGCCCAGGAGTCGCTGCGTCCGGCCGGCATGCCCAGGATCGAGCCGGAGATCGATCGCGCCCAGCAGCGCTTCGGCTACACGGCCGTGTTCGAGGTGCTGCCCCAGCTCCAGCTCGCACCCCTGGCCGGTCTGGTGGTGAAGCGACCGGTGGCCCAGGTGACCGACGCGGACCTGGATTCCATGATCGAGCGCCTGCGTGTCCAGCGCCAGACGTGGGAACCGGTGGAGGGGCCCGCCGCGAGCGGCCACCGCTTGACGGTCTCCTACACGGGCACCATCGACGGCGAGTCCTTCGACGGCGGGTCCAAAACGGGCGCCCAGGTGGAGCTTGGCTCGGGCCGCATGATTGCTGGCTTCGAGGAAGGTTTGATTGGCGCCAGCGCCGGGGAGACCCGCTCTCTGGATCTTCAGTTCCCTGACGGCTATCACCGGCAGGACCTGGCCGGAAGGCCGGTCCATTTCGAGGTTCAGATCGATGCCGTCACCCGGCCGGTCCTGCCCGAGGTCGACGCGGAGCTCGCCCGCAGCTTTGGTATCGCCGAGGGAGACGTGGAGCGCTTCCGGGCGGACGTGCGCGCCAACATGGAGCGGGAGCTGGCCCAGCGCCTTAAGACCCGGACCAAGGAGGGGGTGATGGATCTCCTGATCTCGGCCAATGCCATCGAGATCCCGCGGGCCTTGGTCCAGGAGGAGGTCAGAAGCCTCAAGGACCAGATGCGCCAGAACCTTGGAGGCGGGCGCATGGAGCTGCCCAACGACCTGTTCGAGGAGTCGGCCCGGCGGCGCGTGGCCCTGGGGCTGATCATCGCCGAGATCGTCAAGCAGAACGGGATCAAGGCCGACGCGGATCGGATTCGCGCGGCCGTCGAGGACATGGCCGCGACCTACGAGGAGCCCCAGCAGGTCATCGACTATTACTATGGTGATCGTCAGCGGCTGGCCCCGGTGGAGTCTCTGATCCTCGAGGACCAGGTGATGGATTGGGTGCTCGATCAGGTGACGGTCGAGGAAGAGTCCCTGAGCTTCGCCCAGTTGACCGAGCCTCAGGCGGCGGCCTGAGGCGTTCGGTGAGCGGACCCGGACCGGCGGCGTCGATCCCGCCGCGGCCCAGCCTCCCAGATGCCCAACCACAGCGAGTCCAATCCATGAGCAAGATCCTCGGAAGCACGGGCGCCGAAGCCGACTGGAGACCCCAGGGCCTGGGTCTGGTTCCGATCGTCATCGAGCAGACGGCGCGCGGGGAGCGTTCCTTCGATATCTACTCGCGGCTGCTCAAGGAGCGGGTCATCTTCCTGGTGGGCCCGGTGGAAGACCACATGTCCAACCTCGTGGTGGCACAGCTCCTGTTCCTGGAGTCGGAGAACCCGGATAAGGACATCCATCTCTACATCAACTCACCGGGCGGCTCGGTGACCGCCGGGCTGGCGATCTACGACACCATGCGTTTCATCCGCCCCGATGTGAGCACCATGTGTGTCGGCCAGGCCGCGAGCATGGGGGCCCTGCTGCTGGCCGGCGGGGCGGCGGGCAAACGCTTCTGCCTGCCCCATTCCCGGATGATGATCCACCAGCCCCTCGGGGGCTTCCAGGGACAGGCCACGGACATCGACATCCATGCCCGCGAGATCCTCTACATCCGCGACCGCCTGAATGAGATCCTGGCCCACCACACGGGACAACCCATCGAGAAGATCGCTGAGGATACCGAGCGGGATCGCTTCATGGGCGGCGAGGAGGCCCAGGCCTATGGCTTGATCGACAAGGTGCTGAGCGAGCGTGCCCCCGTGCCGACCAAGGCGTGATGCCGGCCGGTCGAGTCCCAGTGTGCCGCCCGTTCCTGGATACCTTCGTCAGGCGCGGCGGTAGGTCGTGTCGGCGGCGGGGCCTTACCAGAGCCTGTCACCCGTCTTGCCATCGAACCGCAAACCGTTATGATTGAGAAAGCCGCAATAGAGACCCTAGGGTCCACGGCGTCTTTCGACCCCTGGAGAGGCATGCCCCATGAGCGGAAACAGTCACGGTAAGGGCGACGAGGGCAAGCTCCTCTACTGTTCCTTCTGCGGCAAGAGTCAACACGAGGTCCGCAAGCTGATCGCCGGGCCTTCGGTCTTCATCTGCGACGAATGCGTCGAGCTGTGTAATGACATCATCCGCGAGGAGATGCAGGAGGGTGGCGCCGATGCCGCCAGCAAGCTGCCCAAGCCCAGGGAGATCAACGACAGCCTCGACCAGTTCGTCATCGGACAGGAATACGCCAAGAAGGTCCTGTCGGTCGCTGTATACAACCATTACAAGCGCTTAGAGGCGGCGGACTCCAAGGACGGGATCGAGATCGCCAAGAGCAACATCCTGCTGGTCGGCCCCACGGGCTCGGGCAAGACACTCTTAGCGGAGACCCTGGCACGTCTGCTCAACGTCCCTTTCACCATCGCCGATGCCACCACCCTGACGGAGGCGGGCTATGTGGGCGAGGACGTGGAGAACATCATCCAGAAGCTGCTGCAGAAGTGCGACTACGATGTCGAGAAGGCCCAGACCGGCATCGTCTATATCGACGAGATCGACAAGATCTCCCGCAAGTCCGACAACCCTTCCATCACTCGGGACGTCTCCGGCGAGGGGGTCCAGCAGGCCCTGCTGAAGCTCATCGAGGGAACCGTGGCCTCGGTGCCGCCCCAGGGGGGGCGCAAGCATCCCCAGCAGGAGTTCCTGCAAGTTGACACCTCCAATATCCTGTTCATCGTCGGCGGCGCCTTCGCCGGGTTGGACAAAGTGGTGCAGAATCGCTCCCGCAAGGGGGGAATCGGCTTCTCCGCCGACGTCCACAGCAAGGACGACAAGCGCCAGATCGGCGAGCTGCTGGCTGCCGTGGAGCCGGAGGACCTGATCCGCTACGGGCTGATCCCGGAGTTCGTGGGGCGCCTGCCGGTCATGGCCACCCTGGAGGAGCTGGACGAGCAGGCCCTGATGCGGATCCTCACCGAGCCCAAGAACGCCCTCGTCAAACAGTATGCCCGGTTGTTCGAGATGGAGGGGGTGGAGCTTGAGCTGCGCGACGACGCCCTGCGCGCTATCGCCCGCAAGGCCATGGAACGCAAGACCGGCGCCCGGGGCCTGAGGACCATCATGGAGCAGGTGCTGCTCGACACGATGTACGACCTGCCGTCCCTGCGTAACGTGGGTAAGGTCGTGGTGGATGGCTCGGTCATCACGGGTGAGAACAAGCCCTTTCTCATCTACGACGGCGTGGAGAAGCAGGCGGCCTCCGGGGATTGATCCCGGGCAGGGCCGCTGGCGTCCTTTGCCGAGGGACGCGGCCCGAAGGCGATCCGGCCTTTTGATCGACTCGAGCGCTAGGCGCAATGGAGCGGCGCTTCCCCAGGGTGGCGTATCCGATGGGTATCCCCGGTCGGGTCCGTTGAAGTCCAGGCCCGCCGCCCTGATTCTTGCATCAGCCGTTCATTCAGCCGCACTCCCGGTCGGTGTCGTGTCCCGGTTTCCCTGTCGGGTGACCGACGGGCCCGAGGCCCCCGCTGGGTCGGCGCCACGCGAGACCCTACATGGCGCATAGAGATTCACCGAGATCCCCATCACCGTCCTCCCAGGAGGTCCCGGTCCTGCCCCTGCGGGACGTCGTTGTCTACCCTCACATGGTCATCCCTTTATTCGTGGGCAGGGACAAATCCATCCGTGCCTTGGATGGGGCCATGGCCAACGACAAGCAGATCCTGCTGGTGGCCCAGAAGAGCGCCGATCTGGACGACCCGGCGGTCAAGGATCTCCACGAGATCGGGACCCTGGCCAACATCCTGCAGCTCCTCAAGCTCCCGGACGGCACGGTGAAGGTGTTGGTTGAAGGCAACCAGCGGGCCCGCATCGCCCGCTTCCTCACCACCGAGGAGTCGTTCTCGGCCCTCATCGAGCCACTGGCGGAGACCATCGAGTCCGACGAGCGCGAGCAAGAGGTCCTGATGCGCTCGGCGATCGCGCTCTTCGATCAGTACGTCAAGCTCAACAAGAAGGTGCCGCCGGAGGTTCTGACCTCGCTTTCCAGCATCGACGACGCGGGGCGTCTGGCGGACACCATGGCCGCCCACATGTCGCTGAAGCTCGACGAGAAGCAGCGTGTGCTGGAGATGGTGGACGTCCAGGCCCGTCTGGAGCACCTGATGGGGCTCATGGAGTCGGAGAACGACATCCTGCAGATGGAGAAGCGCATCCGTGGGCGCGTGAAGCGCCAGATGGAGAAGAACCAGCGGGAGTACTACCTCAACGAGCAGATGAAGGCCATCCAGAAGGAGCTGGGTGAGCTGGAGGAGGCCCCGAACGAGATCGAGGAGCTGGCCAAGCGCATCGAGGCGGCCGGCATGCCCAAGGAGGTAAAGGCCAAGGCCCAGGCGGAGCTCAACAAGCTCAAGCTCATGTCGCCCATGTCCGCCGAGGCCACGGTGGTGCGCAACTATGTCGACACCCTGGTCAATGTGCCCTGGAACAAGCGCACCCGCATCCGCAATGACATCCGGGTGGCCGAGGAGGTCCTCGATAAGGACCACTACGGCCTGGAGCGGGTCAAGGAGCGGATCCTGGAATACCTGGCCGTGCAGCAACGGGTGCGCAAGCTCAAGGGCCCCATCCTGTGCCTGGTTGGTCCGCCCGGTGTGGGCAAGACCTCCCTGGGTCAGTCCATCGCCCGCGCCACCAATCGCAAGTTCGTGCGCATGTCCTTAGGCGGCGTGCGAGACGAGGCGGAGATCCGCGGCCATCGCCGCACCTACATCGGGGCCTTGCCCGGGAAGATCATCCAGAACCTGTCCAAGGTCGGGTCCCGCAACGCCTTCTTCCTGCTCGATGAGATCGACAAGATGGCCATGGACTTCCGGGGCGACCCGGCCTCGGCCCTGCTTGAGGTCCTGGACCCGGAGCAGAACCACACCTTCAATGATCACTATCTGGAGGTTGACTTCGACCTCTCCGAGGTGATGTTCGTGGCCACGGCCAACACCCTGAACATTCCTCCAGCCCTACTTGACCGCATGGAGGTGATCCGGCTCTCGGGCTATACGGAAGACGAGAAGGTGGCCATCGCCGAGCGCTATCTGATCCCCAAGCAGGTCAAGAACAACGGCCTCAAGGAGGGGGAGCTGGTGATTCGCGAGGCGGCCCTGCGGGACATCTGCCGTCACTACACCCGGGAGGCGGGGGTGCGCAACCTGGAGCGGGAGATCTCCAAGATCTGCCGCAAGGTGGTCAAGGAGGTGCTGCTCAAGAAGCGGGGCGGGGGCACCGTGGTCACTGCCAAGTCCTTGGAGAAGTATCTCGGTGTCCAGCGCTTCCGCTACGGTCGCGCCGACGAGCACGACCAGATCGGTCAGGTCACGGGCCTGGCCTGGACCGAGGTGGGCGGCGAGCTGCTGCGTATCGAATCCGCCCTGGTCCCGGGCAAGGGCAAGTTCACCTATACGGGTCAGCTCGGCGACGTGATGCAGGAGTCGATCCAGGCCGCCATGACCGTGGTGAGGGCGCGTGCCGAAGCCCTGGGGATCGCGCCGGATTTCCACAACACCTTCGACGTGCACATCCACGTGCCCGAGGGGGCCACTCCGAAGGATGGGCCGAGCGCTGGCGTGGCCATGTGCACCGCTCTGGTCTCGGCCCTAACCAAGATCCCGGTCCGCTCCAGCGTCGCCATGACCGGCGAGATCACGCTCCGGGGGGAGGTGCTCCCGATCGGTGGGCTCAAGGAGAAGCTTCTCGCCGCCCATCGGGGCGGGATCGACACCGTCATCATCCCCAGCGAGAACGAGCGCGACCTCACTGAGATTCCGAGGAATATTCAGCAGAACCTTGATATAAGGCCGGTTCGCTGGATCGATGAGGTGCTTGATATCGCCTTGACCAAGAGGCCCGAGGCGCTGAAGGTCGAGGCCGAAGGGGGGGATGCCGCTTTAGTGCCCGTCCCTGAGGAGGCAGCGGAGAAAGCGGCGGAGCCGGTCCGCGATCAGGCGACCCCGACCCATCACTGATGCGCCTTAGGAAGCGGAGCCCGACCCTGCCGTGTACGGCGGGTCGGGGTAGCCACCTGACCGCTGAGCCCCAAGGGGGCGTCCTGTCTGGGCCTCGTCGATGGTCCCAGATCTCATTTTTCCTGCGAAATGGGCAAATCCTGGTTGCCGTCGGAGTGCACTCCGACTTAGGATGCCGGCGTGCGCAGATGGCGGCGGGGGCGGTGTCTCCGGTCCCACTTGACAGGCAAGGAACCGGGTTTCGGCAGGGCCAGGCTGTGTACGAGCGAATCCTGTGGCCACAAGAAATGGGGGAGCGATGAACAAGTCGGATTTGATCGAAGCAATGGCGGAGGCGGGCGACATCTCCAAGACGGCGGCGGGTCGAGCCCTGGACGCCTTGACGGATTCCATCGCCGTGGCCCTCAAGCAGGGTGATAGCGTGTCCCTGATCGGATTCGGCACCTTCTCGGTGAAGGAGCGGGCCGCCCGGACCGGCCGCAATCCCCAGACCGGGGCGACCATCCAGATCGCTGCCTCCAAGACACCCTCCTTCAAGGCTGGCAAAGCCCTCAAAGACGCCGTACAATAGCGGCCCTTCGCTTACGGCCGGCTCTGGGTGCTTAGCTCAGCCGGGAGAGCATCGCCCTTACAAGGCGAGGGTCGCAGGTTCGATCCCTGCAGCACCCACCAAGGCTGAGAGAATGCCTCCGCGGGCTCTTAGAACTGTTGATCACGGAGCGGTAGTTCAGTTGGTTAGAATACCGGCCTGTCACGCCGGGGGTCGCGGGTTCGAGCCCCGTCCGCTCCGCCATTAAAATGACAACGGGGTACCCATCCGGTACCCCGTTCTTGTTTCCGCCATCCCTCAATTGCAGAGCGGGTATCCCGGTTGGGGATCCTGCCGTGACTTACAGCGCCCAGCGAGTAGATACACCATGCTGCAGACCATTCGGGACCGAGCCCAGGGTTGGATCGCCTGGGTGATCATTATCTTGATCAGCATCCCTTTCGCCCTCTGGGGCATCCAGTCCTATCTGGGAGTGGGCGGCGAGGTGGTCGTGGCCAACGTTAACGGGGTGGAGATCACCGAGCGGGATCTGCAGCGGCGCGTGCAGGAGGCCCGCATCCAGCTTCGGGAGCGTCTCGGCGCCGCCTACGATGCGGCCCAGATCGACGACCGACGCCTCCGCCGAGAGGTCTTGGACGACATGATCCGCGAAGCCCTGCTGGTGGATGTCTCCGACCACCTGGGATTCCGGGTGTCCGACCGGGAGATTCAGGCCCAGATCCTGTCGGAGCCGGCGTTTCAACGGGGCGGACAGTTCGACCACACGGTCTATGCGCAGGTCCTGGAGCTCCAAGGTCTGTCGCCTGCCTTGTTCGAGGCCCAGCTACGCCAGCGCATGGTGGGGACCCAGATGGGTCGAGGGGTGGTCGGTAGTGAGCTCATCACCACGGCCGAACGGCAGGACTTCCAGCGGCTCTCCGGTCAGCGGCGGGAGTTTAGCTGGCTGCGAATCCCGGCCGCTCGGTTCACCGATGATACGCCCATCGCGGAGGAGGCGATCCAGGCCTATTATTCGGCCAACTTGGGCGCCTTCCAGACACCCGAGCAGGTACGGCTCGAGTACCTGGTCTTGGACGTGGATACCCTGGCGAAGAACAGCGCGGTCAGCGACGAGGAGCTAGCGCGGACCTACGAATCAGATCAGGCCCGTTTTGGCCAGCCAGAGCGGCGCAAGGTCCGGCACATCCTGCTCACAGTCCCCGCGGATGCCGACGAGGCCAAGTCCCAAGCGGTGCTCGCGGAGATTCAGGGGGTGCGGGATCGCATCCTGAGTGGAGAGTCATTCGCGGACGTCGCCAAGGCGGTGTCACAGGACCCCGGCAGCGCCTCCCAGGGAGGCTCCCTTGGCGAAATCGAGCAGGGGATCATGGATCCCGCCTTCGACCAGGCCGCCTTCAGCCTGGGGGCCGCGCAGCTCAGCGAGCCCGTGCGCTCCCGGTTCGGCTACCACCTGATCGAGGTGGAGGAGATCATCCCGGCCAGGGTCAAGCCCTTCGAGGAGGTCAAGGAGTCTCTGCGCGCCGAGCTGGCCCGTCAAAAGGCCGAATCGCTCTTCTACGACCTCGGGGAGCGGCTCGCCAATGTGGTCTACGAGAGTCCGGACAGTCTCCAGCCGGCCGCCGAGGAGCTGGGGCTCAGCATCCAGAAAAGCGATTGGATCGCCCGTTCCGGCGGCGAAGGCCTGCTCGGGCATCCTAAGGTGACGGCCGCCGCCTTCAGCGAGGAGGTCCTGGGCCAAAGGCGCAACAGCGACCTGATCGAGCCCGAGAAGGACGTCCTTCAGGCCTTGGTGGTGCGTGTGATCGATCACCGAGAGGCATCCACCCGGCCCCTGGAGCAGGTCCGCGAGGAGATCGTCGCGGCCCTGCGACTGGAGCAGGCCCGCAAGGCGGCGGCGGATGCCGCGAAGGCCGGGGCCGAGAAGCTTCGCGGGGGCGCCGATTGGGCAGCGGTCGCCGGCGAGGACAAGCCGGAGGAGCCGGGTTTGGTTGGGCGCAACGACCCCAAGCTGCCCGCGCCCGTACGGGCCGTCGCCTTCACCCTGCCAGCCCCCGCCGAAGGACAGGCCAGCGTTGGCACCGCGGTATTCGATGACGGAGACGCCGCCATCGTCCGTGTCACCCGGGTAGAGCCGGGGGCGGCCAGCCCCCAAGAGTCGGGGGGTGCCGATCAGCAGCGTTCCATGCTCACTCAGCTCATGGGGCGTCAGGCCTATGAATCGGTACTGGTGGACATGGAGCGTCGCGCCAAGATCGAGCGCAAGGCCCTGCCAGAACCCGGCGAGGGCTGAGGATCAACGCGCTGGCCCTGGCGGCGGCCCTCGGGAAACCGAGAGCGCCGCCGAGCCCTTAGCCGAGCCCCAGGATGTGGTAGCCGGTGTCCACATAGAGGACGTCGCCGGTGATGCCGCTGGCCAGGTCCGAGCACAGGAAGGCGGCGGCGTTGCCCACCTCCTCGATGGTGACGTTGCGCCGCAGGGGCGTGCGCTCCTCCACCTGCTTGAGCATGCCCCGGAAGTCCGAGATCCCGGCCGCCGCCAGGGTGCGGATCGGTCCGGCGGAGACGGCGTTCACCCGGGTCCCATGAGGGCCTAGTGAGGCCGCCAGGTAACGGACATTGGCCTCCAGACTCGCCTTGGCCACCCCCATGACGTTGTAGTGGGGCACCGCCCGCACCGCGCCCAGGTAGGTCATGGTCAGCAGGGCCCCGTTGCGCCCGGCCATGAGTGCCCGGCCCGCCTTGGCCAGCGCCGCGAAGCTGTAGGAGCTGATCTCGTGGGCGGTCGCGAAGCCCTCCCGGGTCACCGCGTCCACATAATCCCCCTCCAATTGCTCCCGGGGGGCGAAGGCGATGGAGTGGACGATGGCGTCGAGCCCGTCCCAGTGCTCACCCAGGCGGGCGAACAGGGCAGCGATCTGCTCATCACTGCCCACGTCCAAGGGCAGGCAGAGGTTGGAGCCCAACTGGCTGGCCATCTCCTCGACCCGGCCCTTCAGCTTGTCGTTCTGGTAGGTCAGGGCGAGCTCCGCCCCCTCCCGGCGCATGGCGGCGGCACAGCCCCAGGCGATGGATCGGTTGCTGGCGATCCCGGTGATCAGGACCCGCTTATTGTTCAGAAATCCCATGGATGCTCGTCTCGTCTCGTTGTGGGGGCTGGACCCGCGGCCGGCTCCCCGGCTTTCGGCAAGGCCGGACGGCGTGCGATCATGGCCGCATCATGTGGAGCGCCAACACTACAGAAACTCGCAGGCGAGCGAAAGGGCGGACGGTGGGCGGTCCCTGGGGCACTGGCGCCTTCGATTGCCGACCCGCCTGGAGCGGCGTTGTCGTCCTGGTCCTCCTGCTGCCCCTGCTCGCGGCCTGTGGTCCGGCCCCATGGAATGACCCCTATCCCCGGGGCGAAGGCGCGGACAACACCTTCTACAGCTCCTTCGAGGAGCGGCCCAAGCACCTGGACCCCGCGCGCTCCTACAGCTCCAACGAATACGCCTTCATCGCCCAGATCTACGAGCCGCCGCTCCAGTACCACCTGCTGCTTCGGCCCTATCGGTTGGTTCCACTCTCCGCGGCCGAGGTGCCGGAGCCGCGCTATTTCGATGGGGCTGGGAATCCCCTGTCCGAGGACGCGCCGACCGAGGCCATCACCTATAGCGACTATCTGATCCAGATCCGGCCGGGGGTGCGGTTTCAGCCACACCCAGCCTTCGCCCGGGGCCCCGACGGCGACTTCCGCTATCACCGGCTCAAGCTGGGGGACCTCGCCGGGATCAACCGGCTGGGTGACTTTCCCGAGACCGGCACCCGGGAGCTGACCGCCGAGGACTTCGCCTATCAGGTGAGGCGCCTCGCCGCCCCCTGGCTGCACTCTCCCATCGCCGGGGTCATGCAAGGCTACATCCGGGGCTTCGCGGAGCTCGCCAAGGCGCTGGAGGCCCAGGATCCGGGCGATCCAGTGGGGCGGGCGCGGCTTCTCAGGGAATCGGTCATGGCGGGGGTCGAGGTCATCGATCCCCACACCCTACGCATCCGGGTCAATGGCAAGTACCCCCAGTTTCTCTACTGGCTGGCCATGCCCTTCTTCGCCCCCATGCCCTGGGAGGCGGAGCACTTCTATGCCCAGCCCGGGATGCGGGAGCGCAACATCGTCCTCGACTGGTACCCGGTGGGCACGGGCCCCTACATGTTGAGCGAGAACAATCCCAACCTGCGGATGGTGCTGAGCCGCAACCCCTACTTCGACTGGGAGACCTATCCGACCGAGGGCATGTCGGGCGATGCCGAGGAGGGGCGGCTGGCCGACGCCGGACGCCCCCTGCCCCTGATCGACCAGGCCGTGTTCAGCCTGGAGAAGGAGGATGTGCCCCGCTGGAACAAGTTCCTCCAAGGCTATTACGACAACTCGGGGATCGCCTCCGATGCCTTCGACCAGGCGGTGCGCCTGGGCGCGGACGCGGAGGCTATCCTGACCCCCCAGATGCTTGCCAAGGGGATCGATCTGCTCACGGCCGTGGAGCCCTCTGTCTTCTACATGGGCTTCAACATGCTGGACCCGGTAATCGGGGGGGACACGGAGCGGGCGCGGCTGCTGCGCCGGGCTATCTCCATCGCCATGGACTACGAGGAGTTCATCTCCATCTTCGCCAACGGGCGCGGACTCCCGGCCCAGGGACCCATCCCCCCGGGGATCTTCGGCTACAGGGAAGGGGAGACGGGGATCAACCCCTATGTCTACGAATGGCGGGATGGTCGGCCGGTTCGCCGCGGCATCGAGGAGGCCCGGCGGCTCATGGAGGAGGCGGGCTACCCGGGTGGCAGGGACCAGGAGACGGGCCGCGCCTTGAGCATCAACTTCGAGGCGGTGGCCACGGGGCCAGACGATCGAGCTCGCCTCAACTGGATACGCAAACAGTTCGCCAAGCTCGGGATCGAGCTGGTGATCCGCTCCACCGACTACAACCGCTTCCAGGAGAAGATGCGCAACGGAACCGGTCAGGTCTTCATGTGGGGCTGGAACGCCGACTACCCGGACCCGGAGAACTTCCTGTTCCTGCTTTATGGCCCCAACGGCAAGGTGGAGCACCAGGGAGAGAACGCCTCGAACTACGCTAACCCGGAGTTTGATCGCCTGTTCGCGGCCATGAAGTACATGGACGACGGTCCGGAGCGGGCCGCCATCATCGACCGGATGGTGGAGATCGCCCGCCGCGACGCACCCTGGACCTGGGGCTTCAACCCCAAGTCATTCAGCCTGCACCATCAGTGGGTCCATAATGCCGTGCCCAACCAGATGGCCAATAACACGCTGAAGTACCGGCGTCTGGACCCGGACCTGCGGGAGCGGCTGCGGGCGCAGTGGAACCCGCCGATCCTGTGGCCCCTGTGGACCCTGCTGGGGCTCGGTCTGGCCCTGGTGCTGCCGGCACTCTGGCTGGTGCGCCGGCGGGAGCGGAGCACCGCCCTGTGACCGCCTACGTCATCCGCCGACTGCTCTACGCCGTCCCGATCCTGATCGGGGTCAATCTCATCACCTTCGTCCTGTTCTTCGTGCTCAACTCACCGGACGAGATGGCCCGCATGCACTTGGGGGAGAAGCGGGTCACCGCCGAGGCCATCGCCAACTGGAAGCAGGAGCACGGCTATGACAAGCCCTTGCTCTTCAACGCCTCGGCCGAAGGGCTCGACCGATTCACCGACACCATCTTCTTCGAGCGCTCGGTGCGGCTTTTCGTCTTTGACTTCGGCTCCTCCGACGATGGGCGCGACATCGGCCATGACATCGCCCAGCGCATGTGGCCTAGCCTCGCCATCGCGGTGCCGGTGCTGTTGGTGGGGCTCGCGGTGAACATCAGCCTGGCCCTTTTCATCGTCCTGTTTCGTGCCACCTACCTGGACCTGGGGGGCGTGGTGATCCTGGTGGCCATGATGTCCATCTCCGGACTCTTCTACATCATCGGGGGCCAGTTCCT
>JBLMWY010000336.1:0-10034 GCA_050257475.1 Bdellovibrio bacteriovorus | reverse complement strand
GGCCTGAGAGGGTGCCGGCGGCATCGCAGCCGATGAAGGGGATGGCTTCGCGGTCTTTCAGGGAGCCCATGGCAGCTCCTAAACGCAAATGGGGCCGGCCTCTGCCTCGCCTGCTTGAGCTTAGCGTGAAAGTCGCTCTGGGCGCGCGCCGTTTCTCCCTCGTGCTTTGGGAGGGGCCGGAGGGAGGGAGTTCGCTCGGAGAGGGGGTCGGGATCAGGTCGCCCGGGTTGGAGCCGGCGCAACGGCGCCGCAGGCCGCGGCGCGGCAATGGTTCACCTCCACGGTCACATGGATCAGCGCGGGGACCGCGGCGAGCAGGGCCCGGTAGTGCTCCACGGGCCGCGGCTGATGGGTGACCAGGGAGACGATGCAGGCGTAGCCGGCGGGGCCGATGCGCCACAGGTGCAGGTCCGCCACCTGGTTGTCGGCCTCACCCTCGATGGTCGAGCGCACCCGGCGCGCCATCTCCTCATGGTCCCCGGCGTCCAGCAGCACCTGGGCGCTGGAGCGGGCCAGGCCCAGGGCCCAGTGCCCGATCAGCAGGGAGCCCGCGACACCCATCAGGGGGTCGAGGAAGGCCCAGCCCAGGATCATGCCCAGCCCGAGGGCAACCAGGGCCAGCACCGAGGTGAGGGCGTCGGCCAAGACGTGGAGATAGGCGGCCTTGAGGTTGTGGTCCTGGTGGTGATCCGCGTGGTGATCGTGATGCGCATGGTCATGGTGAGGGTCATGACCGTGATGGTGCGACTGCCTCAGCAACCAGGCGGAGACCAGGTTCACCAACAGCCCCAGGGCCGCCACCAGCAGGGCGTCCTGGTAGCGGATCGTCACCGGGTCGATCAGCCGGCTCAGGGACTCGATCAGCATCCACAGGGCCCCCGCCCCGAGCAGCAGGGCGCTGGAGTAGCCCGCCAGGGAGGACACCTTACCGGTGCCGAAGCTGAACCGAGGGTCGGCCCGGTGGCGGTGGGCGAAGTGGTAGGCATAGGCGGCCACCCCCAGGGCGGCCGCATGGCTGCCCATATGCCAGCCGTCGGCGAGCAGGGCCATGGAGCCGGTGAGCCAGCCGGCGACTAGCTCGACGATCATGGTCCCCAGGGTGAGGGCCACCACGGCACGGGTGCGCCGCTCCGCGCGGCGCTCCGCATCGGTGCCAAAGTCGTGGCTGTGGGACCAGTGGCTCAGGTCGTGGGACGGCATGGCTCTGGAGGCGGCGTGGTCGCGTCCAGCCACTCATAGGTCTCGATCTGGGCCAGATTGCACCCGGAGCATCCGCTGGCGCAGGAGGCCCGGTCCATGCGCCGTACCCGTCCCTTGCGGGCCAGGACCTCCAGCATGGCACGCAGGGCCTCGGGGCTGGAGCCGAAGCGATGGACCATGTCCACCAGGGTCGCCTGCCTGTGCTCGGCCAGATAGCGCGTGAGGTCGGATAGGATCATGAGCTGGCTCCTGCGGGAGGCGTCACAAAGGGCCGTTTTGTCGGGAGCCAGACGGTTTCCACTCAGAGTTCCCACACGGCTCGGCACTGGCAGCCCTCGGGGTCGCTCCTGGCGACCTCGAGGGAGGCGCCGGAAAGCACCGCCCGCTCCCAGACCGCGGCGATCGTCTCCTTCTCGGTCGCCTCGTTCTCCGCCGCCGGGCCCGTGTCGTTTGGCTGGTGCTCGACCTCGACCTCAAGAACCAGCCGGTCCGGCGCATCCTGTCCCAGGGCGATCCGGACCCGCCCCTCCGTCCAACGGCGGGAGACGCGCTTCAGGGTCTCCTGAAGGATCCGGAAGATGGTCCCTTTGAGCGCCTCCGGGATCTCGCCCTCGTCCACCTCCAGATCGGTCGCCAGCTCAAGCCGCGGATGACCGGCCTGGAGCTCCCGGCACAGGGCGCGCAGGGTGGTGAGAAGGCCGAAGTCGTCGAGACTTGGGGGGCGCAGCTCCATGGCCAGGGCCCGGACATCGCGGATGGCCTCGCGGACCAGGGGGACGATCTCCTGATCCGGATCGATGCGCCGGCCACCCTTGGACCGCGAGGCGGCCAGGGCGTAGCTCTCGACGCGCAGCTTCGCCGCGCTGAGAGTCTGGGCGATCTCCTCATGGAGCTCGGTGGCGATGCGCCGTCGCTCGTTGTCCTCGGCGGCGAGCATGCGGGCGGATAGGACCTCCAGGGTGCGGTTGCGCTCCAGGATGGTCTGGCGCTGTTGGGCGATGACGCCTTCCGAGCGCCGCACCGCAAAGACCAGGACGCCGTAGAGGGCCAGCATGATACCGCCGATACCTAGGAACACCAGTATCTCGTTGCGGTTCATGGCCGCCACGATGGGGTGGACGTCGGTGTACATCTCCAGGACCCCCACCGGCCGATAGAGTCCGGCGGGGATGATGGGGACATAGGTCTCGATGAGGTTGTCGTCGTGGCCCCCGCGGCCGAGCAGACTGAAGGCGTCCCGGTAGCTGAGGTCGGAGCGAACCTCGCCTCGCATGGCCCCCTGAAACCGCGGATTCGCGCTGTCGTTGGTGCCCACGTCGTGCGGTCGGCTGGAGTAGGCGACCACGCCGTCCCGGTTGTAGATCTTCACCCGGGCGACGGAGGTGTCGCGGATGGTTCCGCTGATGACGTCGAGCACCGGCCCGGGAAGCGGCTTGAGTCCCTGGGCCGGGTCAGGCGGTCCGATCGTTTCGAGATAGCGGATCAGGTCGGGACCCAAGGCATGCACGGTCGTCCTGGCCACGGCGACGTTGCTCTGCTCACCGAAGCGCAGGAGCACGCGGATCGAGAGCTCCCGGTAGAGGATCCCCAGGGTGACGGCGGCGATCACCACGCCGATGAGGCTGGCCACGGCGTAATAGCGCGTGAGCCTTGGAAAGACCTTGGGAACGGCGACGGAGGACGAATGCATTGGCTCTACTCTGTAGTGGGCTGGCTTGGTCTCCAGGCGTGCCGACAAGGACTGATTCCCGGGTAGTTTGGCAGAGTTGCACCGCTAAGGCGTCGGCCCGGGGCCATGGGTCCGGCCGGCTGGCAACGCCGGGACCACGTTCGACGGTCCAGCCGCTAGGCGAAGTCCTCCCTTCCCGGCCGCTGACCCAGGGGCATGCCTGTTACACTGGCCCGACCTCAGGGTCCCAACAGGAGCCGCCCCATGGCCCATCTCCGCTCCTTCGAGGGTCAGTCGCCCCGCCTCGCCGAGGGCGTCTGGGTGGACGAGACCGCGGTGGTGATCGGCGACGTCACCCTCGGGCCCGGTGCCTCCGTCTGGCCCCACTGTGTGATCCGCGGCGACATCCACCGCATCGAGATCGGCGCGGCGACCAATATCCAGGACGGTAGCATCCTGCACGTATCACACGACAGCCGCTTCATGCCCGGGGGCGCACCCTTGATCCTCCACGAGCGGGTGACGGTGGGGCATCAGGTGGTCCTGCACGGCTGCGAGATCGGGGAGCTCTGCCTGATCGGGATCGGCGCCCGGGTGCTGGATCGGGCGGTGATCGAGCCTCATACCCTGTTGGGGGCGGGCACCTTGGTCCCGCCGGGGCGCGTGCTGCAGGGGGGCTATCTCTACCTGGGGGCCCCGGCGGAGCGGGCGCGGATCCTCACCGATCGGGAGCTGGAGTACCTGGAGTACGTGGCCGTCAATTACGTGCGCCTGGCTGAGCGGCACAGGAGCAGTAGCGGCTAGCCTGGTATCCTTACCTCGGCCGTCGCTACGCGCCGCTCATCCCGGAATGTTGGGTGGATCCAGGTCCGTGGGCACCACGGTGGCGGCCAGGTCCTGATCGGCAATCTCGGCCTTGAGCAGCGCGACGTGCTCGTCCTCCTCCTGGGCCATCTCGCCGGCAATGCGGCGCACCTCGGGCGTGGGCGAGCTGGCCGCCACACGGGCGTAGAAGTCGCGGCCACGGGTCTCGTTGTGGAGGGCGATCTGGAGGGCCTGCTGGGGCGTCATCAGATAGCTGACCTCCACGTCGTCGGGACAGTCGCTCTCGGGGCTTTCCGGGCAGCTCCATTTGAAGTCCCAAGGCGCGATATCCGGCAGCAGCATCCCCTCGGCCCGGGCAGTGACCTGGGAGGCGTGGGCGTCGCTCATGTCGGCCATGCGCCGGAACAGCTCCGCCACCTCGGCGTTGTGGTGCATGGCCATGGTCCCGGCCAGGAGGCGATAACGCTCGGCGGACTCGTGCTCCAGCTCCAGGGCATGCACCAGGAGCTCCGCCACCGTTGCGATGGGTACGGCCGTCGGCTCGCTCATATCCGGAACTCCTGGTCGAAGTCCGCCGCAGAGGCGGTGGCGTGGTTGGCCGGCTGCCACACCGGTAGCCGTTGGGCGTAGAGGATGCCGAGCGCCATGCCGTCGTCGGCCTGCATCAGGTGGGCGGCCTGGGCCGGGTTATCCGTGGGTCCGAGCTGGCAGGCGTGGACCTGATGCTTCCACTCCCGCTGCTCAGGCCTGAAGGTCTGGCAGGGGCTCAGCACGTGCAGGAAGGCGAAACCGGGGTGCTGGATGGCCTCCACCAGCAACTTGGTCAGCCCGGTGGGATCCCCCGCGAAGCCCCGGGCGATGAAGCTCGCCCCCGCCGCCAGCGCGATCGCCGGCGGCTGGAAGCGCCGGATCCCGGTCCCATGGGGGGTCAGCTTGCTGCGCTCCCAGTTCGGCTGGGTGGTGGGCGAGGCCTGGCCCTTGGTCATGCCGTAGACCTCGTTGTCCATCACGATGTAGGTCAGGTCCATGTTGCGCCGGCAGGCGTGTAGGAAGTGGTTGCCGCCGATGGAGAAGCCGTCGCCGTCACCGCCCGCCACCAGCACCGTGAGATCGGGACGCGCGGCCTTGAGGCCCGAGGCCACCGGGAGCGCCCGTCCATGCACCCCATGGAAGCCGTAGCCGTCGATATAGGCCGGCAGACGCGAGGAGCAGCCGATCCCGGAGACGATGGCCACGTCCTCCTTGGGGAGCTTGAGGTAGGCCAGGGCCTTGGTGACCGCGCTGAGCACCGCGAAATCCCCGCAGCCGGGGCACCAGACCGGCGACACCTCGGACTTGTAGTCCTTGGCCCTCAGGGTCGGGGAGAGGATGGCTTCGGGAACGGCGGCCATGTCAGTTGCCCTCGGAGCAGGCCCGAACGATCTCGCCGGGCGTCAGCGGCAGGGGCCCGGGACGCGCCAGGCTGCGCGCCCAATCCGGCAGTGCCCGCTGCGCATGCAGGTAGTGAAAGAACTGGCCCCCCTGGTTCTGCTCCACCACCAGAATGGCGGTGGCCCCGTCCAGGGCCTGGGCCAGGTCCTGGTGGGGCAGGGGGGCGAGGAGGCGCAGCGCCACGGTCCGGGTCGGGATGCCGTCCGCGGTCAGGCGCTCCGCGGCCTCGAGCACCGCGCCGGTGGCCGAGCCCCAGGTGAGCAGGCAGTTGGGACCCGCTCCGTGCACCTCACCCCATTGGGGACCATAGTCGAAGGCGGTGAGCTTGCGCAGGCGTTTGGCCAACTGGGCCTCGTGGTCCCGGGCCATGCTGGAGGGGGTGCCCTTGGGACTGTGCTCCAGACCGTCCGCGGTATACATGCCGGTCGGGGTGCCGGGCAGCGTCATGGGGGAGATGCCGCCTTCCGTGACCGCATAGCGCCGGTACTCGGCCGTGGGCTGGGTCTCGACGCGCCGCTCCAGGGTCCCATCGAAGGTGGGGGGCGGGTCCACGATGGCCCGCGATTGCCCCAGCGATTGGTCGGACAGCACGATGGCCGTGGCCTGCAGGTGCTCCGCCAGGCGAACCGCCCACTGGAAGGTGAAGACGCAGTCGCCGATGGAGACTGGGGCCAGCACCAGGTGAGGCGCGTCCCCGTGGAGGCCATAGAGCGCGATGTTGAGGTCCGACTGCTCCGACTTGGTGGGGATCCCGGTGGAGGGCCCGCCCCGCTGCACGTTGGCCACCACCACCGGGGTCTCGCTCGCCACCGCGAGCCCCAGCCCCTCCATCATCAGGCTTAAGCCCGGCCCCGAGGTGGCGGTGAGCGCGGGGACCCCGCCGAAGGAGGCCCCGATGATCATGTTCACGGAGGCCAGCTCGTCCTCCGCCTGGAGGAGAGACCCCCCGACCAGCTCGAGGCGTGGGGCCAGCCACTCCAGCATCTCGCTGGCTGGGGTGATGGGGTAGGCGGCCACGAAACGGATGCCGCCACGCAGGGCCCCCAGCCCCGCCGCCTCGTTGCCGCTGATATTCCAGCGGCCAGCGCCGGCGAGCGAGATGGGCGCATCCGCCGCATCCGCCGCCTCGCCCCGAATCGTCCGATACCCGGCCTCAATGCACGCGAGGGAGCCCGCGAGCACCGTGCCCCCCTTGGCACCGATCGTCGTCCTGGCCCCCTGCTCCAGGGCGCTCAGGGGCACCCCGGCGAGGGCACCCAGGGCGCCCAGGGCCACCATATTGAGGCGTCCGTCCGGCAGCCGGTCCGCGATCTCCTTCAGCGGCAGGGGCTGCACGGAGGCGCCGCGGCGGGTCAGGATCTCGGGAACCGGCTCGCCCTGGCTGTCGGTGAGGATGAGTGAGTTCGCGTCGAGGGGCAGCTCGTCGACGAAACGCTGGATATTGTTCCAGTCGAGGCCCAACAGGATATCGAAGCGGTCGCCCATGCAGGTCACGGGCCGCGGGCCGAAGCGCACCATGGCGGCGGATTCGCCGCCGCGGATCTGGGGTCCGGCGGAGCGCGTCAGGAGCCCGTAATGACCCGCCCTGGCCACCGCGGCAAGCAGGATCAGGCCGGTGGTGACCGCACCGCTGCCGCCCGACCCGGTGACCGCGACGCAGGCCTCCGGGCGGGCGATCTCAAGCTTGTCCATGGGTGCCGGCCCGCCGTGCCGTGTCGGATGTGGATGCACAGAGCATAGCCAGGGGCGAGCGCCGGGGACTTGATCTGCGACAGTCCCGAGGGCGGCGCCCGAATGTTCGGGGCCAGGGGCCCGCGACGGTCAGAAGGTGTCGCCGCTCCAGCCGAAGAGATGCCGGGGCGGGCTGGAGAAACCGATGTAGACCCGCTCGGCGGGCACCCCCAGGGCCTCCTCCAGGAGGGTGCAGAGGGTGCGTGAGAAGTGGGCCGTGCGCTCCTCTGGCAGGCCCAGGCTGATGAGCTCCAGGAAGGCCGCGGGGGCCGGGCTGCCGGCGAACAGCAGGTCGTGGCCGCCCTCCAGGATCACCATCACATAGGACTCCGGCTTTCCCAGCATGTCGGCGACCGTTCGCGAGGCGCGGGCAAGCAGCTCCGCGCGTCGCTCCACCGGGATTTGTACATTGGTTTGAATGCGTAGCGTTGGCACGGCGAGAGCCTCGTCATTGGTTCATCGATAGGCGGGTGCGGCTGGCGGCTCACAGGTGCCGAGTCGCAGTCCCCGCGTCGTCCGCTTTCTAGTTCAGGCCGCGCTCGGAAGCAAGCGCGTGACCGCGGCGGGCGCCAACCCGTCCGGCCCCAAACCCCCGGAGCGCCTCCGTGCGCTGGGGGCCCCTTACGCGAGCCAGTCCCGCCCCAAGGGCGTGAGGTCCGGCGCAAAGCGGTACACGAGCGGAACGCCGGAGGGGATCTCCACCCGCTCCATGGCCTCGGGTGTGATCTGGTCCAGGTGCATCACCAGGCCTCGCAGGGTGTTGCCGTGGCTCACCACCAGCAGCCGCCGGCCGTCGGCGATGCGCGGGGCCAAGACCTCCTGCCAATAGGGCAGGGTGCGGACCTGACAATCGCGCAGGCTCTCCGCCGCCGGCAGCAGGGCGGGGTCCAGGTGGCGATACAGGGGGCTGAAGCGGGGATGGCGCGGGTCGTCCGCATCCAGCTCGGGTGGCCGGTCGAAATAGCCGCGCCACCAGCGGCGCGCGCGTTCCTCGCCCCAGCGCGCAAGGATCTCGGGTCTGGTCATGCCCTGCAGTTGGCCATAGTGGCGCTCGTTGAGTCGCCAGTTTCGCTCGATCGGGACCTCCGGCATCCCCAGGGCGTCGAGCAGGGACTCGGCGGTCTGCTGGGTGCGTCGCAGCAGCGAGCAATGGACCTCGTCGAGCCCGTAGCCGGCCGCGGCGAGGCGCCGGCCCGCCGCGGCCGCCTCGTCGAGTCCGACCCGATTCAGCAGGATGTCGGTCCATCCCGTCAGACGATTGCTCAGGTTCCATTCGCTGTGCCCATGGCGGATGAGCACCAGCACCGGCGCGCGCCCAGTGGCCATCCTCACTCCGGGGTCTCGACCAGCACCTGGGTGAGGTGATGCCGGTCCGCCCACTTCTCCAGGTGCCAGCCATGGGCATCGAAGTGGAACCAGTTGAGCGCGCAGTTGGGGATGACGAAGTCGCGGGGGGTTTCCAGGGGTCGGCCGGTGGCCTGCCGGTAGAGGATGTCGAGCACGCCGCCGTGGCTCACGGCGCAGAGGGTCTCGCCGACGTGGTGGCGGACCATCCAGTCGATCCCCTCGTGCACCCGGGCGGCGAAGCCGAGCAGGCTCTCACCGGTCTCGAAGTCGTAGCTCGGGTCGCGCGCGACGTAATGGCCGTAGGCGCTTGGGTAGAGCGCCGCCCCCTCGGCCGCGGTGATCCCCTGGAAGATCCCGTAATGGCGCTCCCGAAGCTGGGGCAAGGCTCGCACCTCCAGACCCTCCCGCTCCGCCAGGGCCCGGGCCGTCTCCAAGGCCCGGGCCAGATCGCTGCTGTAGATGGCGCTGAAGTGGTAATGCCCCGCGTTGTAGGCCATCGCCAGGGCCTGGGCCCGCCCGGTGGAATTGAGCGGGATGTCCGTATGGCCCTGGATGCGCTTCTCGACATTCCAGTCCGTCTCACCGTGACGGACGATGCAGATGCGCGTGCTCATGTGCTCCACACTCTCGGGGCGGCGACGATCCGGTGTCCTACTTTAGCGCGGAAGGAGCCAATCGGAGACCGCCCGCCGCGGCGGCTCCCGCGCCCCGGGGCGACATGGGTCCGCGCGCCGCCTGCGCCTCCCCACCGAAGAACCGCTCACGAGAAGCGCCGCCATGCCCCTGCAGAACCGTGTGACACCCTGGGGCGAGATCGTCGCGCTGCCCGCGCGCGGCCTGTTCATGGGTAACCGTGGGTGCCTGCACGACCAGGACCGGCGGGTGACCAAGGCCTGGGCTCGCCTGCCCTGGGTCACCTGCCTGCTGGACTTCCAGGGACGGCACCGGGTGCTCATGGCACCCGGCCAGTACACGGAGCTGTTCTTCCTCGATGAGGCCACAGCCCTAGCCGCGGGCCACCGCCCCTGCGCGACCTGCCGGCGGGACGACTACCGGCGGTTCAAGGACCTCTGGCTCGCAGCCAATCCAGACCTTGCGGCGCGCACCGATGGGACCATGGCATCGATCGATCGCCTGGTGCACGCGGAGCGCGTCGACGGCACCGGGCAGAAGCGCACCTGGCTGGCCCACCTGGCCGAGCTTCCCGATGGCACGATGGTGGCGCCCGAGGGCACGCGGGATATGCTGCTCTGGCGCCAGGGGGCGCTTCACCCCTGGACCCCGGCCGGGTACGGCGCGCCGCGGCTCGCCTCGGCCGAGACCCGGGTGCGCGTGCTCACCCCGCCGTCGGTGGTGAAGGCGCTGGGCCACGGTTACCACCCGATGATCCACCCAAGCGTGGCGGCCCTCGCCCAGCCCGCGCGGGGCCGAGCAGGCACACCAGCGCCCGCGCCGGTGCGACCGGTCCCGGCCACTTCGCTTCCCGGCAGGGCGATGAGCTCCGGGTCGGAGAAGCTCTTCTACCGTCTGGAGCGCACACCGGCCGGGCAGGCGTTGCACAGCTACTTCGCCGCCATCCTCACCGTCACCGGGATGGACCAGGGCGCCATCTACCCGCTGAAGAAGTTTCTGAAGAATTTCAGCGGCCACGAGCAGGCCGGGCGCGTCGTCAAGGTGCCCGGCGGCTATCAGCTCACGTGCGCGGGACGAGACTACTTTGCCGATCGCTTCCGGCTCGGCAACCCCCAGCACGTCGATCGTGCCGAGGCGGAGGCCCTGGCCCGGCTGATTCGGTCAGGCCAAGCGGCGGGCTGGGTGCCCGTGGACTGAG
>JBLMWY010000335.1:0-2919 GCA_050257475.1 Bdellovibrio bacteriovorus | reverse complement strand
CGAAGAGACCGGCCCCATCGGCTGCAGGGCCGCGCCCACATTGGCCGGATATTCCACATGCCCGGTCACGCCGAGGCGGATCTTGTCGCGCTCGAGGCTGGTGCCGGTCGGGTTGCTGCCTTCTAGATCCTGGTAAATGTAGAAGTGATTCAGCCAGCCATTGGCATAGTTGTCGGTCGGGTCGGTGTAGTCGGCGTTGCCCAGCACGACGTTGGGTATGCCCTGGTAGGTGCCGGTGACCAGCTTGCCGGGCACCCCGGTGATCGAGCCGGTCGTGTCCACCTGGGCCGAGTCGTAGGGCGTGTTCCAGTAGAGCATCGAGTTGCCCTCGATGTCGCTGATGAGGGTGCTCGTTCCGGCATTGCTGTTGAAGGTCTTGGGCATGTTGCCCTCACGGCGCGGCTGGGCGTCGTGGTAGTACTCCAGGTAGTACTTCTGGAAGTTGCCGCTGCCATCGTAGTCGCGCAGCACGGTCTGGCGGCCGAGGCCGTCGAGCCCGTTGTTGGGGTCGCCCTCGAGCAGCCGGGGGAAGTCCGCGTTCGACTCGGGGCTGCCCTGGGTCTGGGGCTTGACCACCTGGGCCACGATGGAGTTGTAGGGCGGCAGGACGCAGCAGTAGGAGAACTCGAAGCCGGTGCAGTGCATGCCCAGCTCGTAGTTCATCATGATCTTGAAGTCCGGCTGATCGGAGAAGGTGTGGATGTTGACGATCGCGACGTCCGACAGCTCGCCGTCGAGGTCTTCCACCCGATAGGTAAAGCTGTCATTCTCGTTGTCGACTTGGGTCCCGTTCGGCACGTAGGTGAAGGAGCCGTCCGAATTCAGGCCGCCCGACAGGGTGCCGTGGGAGGGGCCCGAGACCAGCACGGCGGTCAGACCGGCATCGCTGCCGAAGACCTGCTCCCCGGTCACCGGGTCGACGTCGAAGTCGTTATAGAGCACGCCCGAGACCGTCGCGGCCGCGACCTCCAGGGTCTTGCCCACGACGGTGGCGTAGGTGTCGCCCCGCGCGGTGGGCGGGCCGGCCTGCCCGCCATCGGCCGGCTGGACCGTGATGGCGAGGCTGGCGCTGCAGGTCTTCGGCTTGCCGTTTGACGAATCCGTCGCATTGAGGAGGACCGTCTTGGGGCCTTCGGTGCTGAAGGTCGTCGTCGCCGTGGTAGGGACGCCCGCCGCGACGCCGGTCGTTCTGACCGGGCTGGGCGTCGCGTCCGGGAAGGTCCAGGTGACGATGTAGGGTGGCCTGCTGCCGCTCAATGTGCCACTGAAGGTCACCTCGGTACCCGCGGTGATCGGTCCCGGATCGGCGATGGAGCAGGTAAATTTGCCCGCGCCTGAGCCTGGGTTGGCTGGCTTGGCGGCCAGCACCTCCCCGGTCTGCAGCAGCGCCGCCAGACCGACGAGGGCGAGACTGAGCGCGGCGCGCGTGCCGACAGCGAGCGCACGCGGCCTGGTGCCGTTAGGTTTCATGGTTGACCTCCTCCTCCAGCAGTGATGCCGTCGACCCGTCTGTCCAGCGAGTTGTGCGGCGCGTGTTTTTTGCAGCGTCCTGAGCGTCCGTTCGGCCCTCTGGGCGGATCACCACACAGAAGGCCGCGCGTTGAATGTACCCATCGAAACTTAATAAATCCTTAAGGGCGGCAGGTGTGTTGCCCCCGCCGGCCCGAGCTAGGCTATCGGCGGCGCGGCCGCACGCGACCTGACCAAGCGCCCGCGGCGCCCTCGCGTCGAGGCCGCGCCTGATGTAAAAAGCGTTTCGGAACATCAACTTCACGGTTATCACCAAGCGCCGACGATGCGAGTGCTCCTGATTGAAGACGACGGCCTCCTGGGCGACGGGCTCAAGGTTGGCTTGCACCAGGCTGGATGGGCCGTGGACTGGGTGCGCGACGGGGACGCCGCCCAGAAGGCGCTGGGATCCGGCATCTTCGACGTGGCGGTGCTTGACCTCGGCCTGCCCAAAACGCCCGGGATTGAGGTGCTTCGCTGGCTCAGGGGTCGCGGCGATCAGATCCCGGTGCTGATCCTGACCGCGAGGGACGCGGTCAGAGAGCGCGTGACCGCCCTCGATTCCGGCGCTGACGATTACGTCACCAAGCCCTTTGACCTGGACGAGCTGTGCGCCCGGGTTCGTGCCCTGCACCGGCGGGCGGCGGGCAACGCGTCGCCCGTGCTCAGCTACGGAGGGATCGAGATTGACACCTCGGGGCGCTCCGTCGCCTACAATGGCGCGCCCGTTTCTCTGTCCCCGAAGGAGTTCGCCATTCTGCAGGCGCTGGTGGAGAATGCCGGCAAGGTGGTGGCCCGGGAGCGGCTCATGGCGTCGATCTATGGCTGGGACGACGAGGTCGGGAGCAACGTGCTGGAGGTCCACGTGCATCACCTCAGAAAGAAGCTCGCGGCCACGTCCCTCAAGGCGGTTCGCGGCGTCGGCTACAGACTCAACTAGGTCGGCCCGGGGATGTCGCTCAAATGGCGCCTGATGCTGCTGATTGCCGGGGCCGCGCTCCTGGCGTGGCTGGTGGCGATCCTTTACCTGTATCGGACCGCCCTGCGAGAGATCGATGACCTCTACGACATCCATCTGGCGCAGTCCGCGCGGGTCCTCATGGGTCTGGCCGAAACCAGCGCCGAGCGCGGCGACCTGGAGCGGCTGGCGGAGATCCTGCCCAACCTCGTTCCCGTGGACCTGCCTTGGTCCCATGCGATCGACCATCACCCGAGCACGGCCCTGGGCGATTACCGGCGCATGCTCGCCTTCCAGCTCTTCACCCGCGAGGGTGGGCTCCTTCTGGCCTCGACAAATGCGCCTCGGGTGCCGCTGTCCGAGGGCGTTGCGGGCTTCTCGGATCAGGTCATCGACGCCACCCGATGGCGGGTCTATGGCCTGGCCGATCCAACGCGGAGCTTGGTGCTCTA
>JBLMWY010000334.1:0-3491 GCA_050257475.1 Bdellovibrio bacteriovorus | reverse complement strand
CCCGAAGCGGCACCCCGGCGGCCAGGAGCCGAGGCACGAGATAGGTGCCGATATAGCCGCTGGCCCCGAAGACCAGCCGAGGGCGATCGTCAGCCGGCATCCCGAGCTCCTGGGCCCTGGTCGAGGGGCCCTCCAGCGAGGCGTGCGTAGATGTCGCCGGAATTGACCGACTCCGGCTGCGCCAGGAGCCAGCGCCGGATACCCTCGGAGTCGGTGCCTCCTGAGCCCCCTTGGCAGAGAAGCAACTGCTGGGACTCACCGACGGCGACGTTGAACCAGCGATAGCCAAGCGCCTGGCAGCGGTCGATGGCTTCCAGGGCCACCGGGCGCTGGATGGTGGTGAACTCGAAGGACAGGGCAGGCACAGGGCGGCTGAGCCCCGCGAGGACCTCCGCCTCCAGCCCCTCCACATCGATCTTGATGAAGGCCGGCCGTCCGTGGACCGCGATGAGGTCGTCGAGGGTGGTCACCGGCACCCGGACCTGGCGTGTCCAGCGCTGGCCCTGCCAGGTGGGCGCGCCCTGGGCCGCCGAGATCAGATCGGCCGACAGGGTGGAGACCGTGGGATTGCGCGGGTTCAGGTGCAGCTCCGCGAAGCCCGACTGGCGGCCCACCGCCGTTTCCTCGACCATGACTCGGCGATCACGCCGATAGAGCAGGCGCAGGGTGCGGGCCAGGGCCGGCTGGGGCTCCACCGCTACCACCCGGGCTCCGAGGCGCCGAAAGCAGGCCACCCGGTCCCCGACGTGGCTGCCGATGTCATAGGTCAGGTCCCCGGCCCGGATGAAGCGGCTATAGAGCCGAACCATGGACGCCCGGCGGGCCCGCGCCTCGCCGCCCAGGCGATAGATGCGCAGGGACCGCAGCACCCCGTAAAGGGTTTCCAGGTCCAGAACCGGGGTCAGACTGAGGCTCACCCGACCGACTCAATCCGCGGGCTCGGTGGCCGCATCCAGGCGGCTGTCACGGGTCACTGGCTCCCGGGCCAGGGCGGCGAGGGCCGGCAGGTTCAGGGACCTGATCAGGGGGCCTGGCGCGGTCTCCTCGGGAAGGCGCCAGAGGCCGACCCGCGCCAGGGCGAGTCCCAGGCCGGGGGTGGCGGTCAGCACCGCCAGGGGCACCGCGATCAGGGCCCCCACGAAGAAGGGTGAGAGCCACATCGCCGCGGCCCCGGCCGTCGTGCTGAGCCACACCAGCGCCGCCAGACCCACCAGGGTCTGGGGCCAGAGCCGGCGCAGGGCGAGTCCCCAGCCGACCCGATGGGCGTCCCGCCGCTGTGGCGCCCAGACCAGGGCCCGGCCGAAGGGCAGGCCGGCCATAAAGACCGTGTGGGCAATCGCCATCACCGGGGCCAGCAGGGTGGAGAACAGGATCTCGGTGAGCACACCTCCGACCACCCGGGGGGCGCCCCCGAAAGCGCGTCGGCCCTCGGGCCGCAGCAGCAGGTCGGTGAGGGCGGCGAGCTTGGGGGCGAAGATCATGGACATGATGAGGGCGAACAGCAGCGATCCCGGCACCGGCTCCAGGAGGACGCTGCCTGGCTCGGCGAGACCCAGGCGCAGGGCCCCCAGGGTCATGAGCAGGACCCAGGCGGGGAAGCTGGCGAACAGCAGGATGGCGAGCAGGAGCTGCACCCGGCTCACCGGCCTCAGTCCGGGGAGCCGGAGGAGGCGCAGGTATTGGAGGTTCCCCTGGCACCAGCGCAGGTCCCGGCGGATGAACTCCAGCAGGGTAGGCGGGTTCTCCTCCCAGCTCCCATCCTCCAGCGGCAGCACCCGCACCTCGAAGCCCCCCCGGCGCATCAGGGCCGCCTCCACCTGGTCATGGCTCAGGACCCAGCCCCCCAATGGTGGTCCTCCCGGCAGGGTCGGCAGCTCGCAATGCTCACGAAACGGCGCCAGACGGATCAGGGCGTTGTGGCCCCAGTAGGGTCCGCAGTCACCCTGCCACCAGGCACTGCCAAGGGTGTAGGAGCGCATCCCCAGCCGCATGCCGAACTGGAAGGGCCGGGCGAAGGCGCTGGCGCTCGGCAGGCCCACCACCAGGGTCTGAAGGATGCCGAGCCTGGGCTGGGCGTCCAGGACGCGCACCAGGCCCAGGATGGTCTCCGGGGCCATGAGGCTGTCGGCGTCGAGGACCAGGGCGTAGTCGAAGTCCGCGCCCTGCTCCATCACGAAGTCCCGGATGTTGCCGGCCTTGAACCCGGCGTTGTCCAAGCGTCGGCGATAATGGACCGCCAGCCGGGCACCCCAGCGGTCCGCGAGATCCCTGGCGAGGGACTCCTCCGCGGAGATGCACTCCTCCCAGTCGGAATCGCTCAGGATCCACAGCGCGAAGCGATCCCCCTGGCCCTGGGCCAGGATGCCGGCGATCATCCGATCGAGATTGCGGCCGACGTTGGTCGTGTCCTCGTTGCGGATGCAGCTCAGCAGCGCCGTTCGGCCTCTGACGGCAGGCGTGGTCCCGCCCGACCCCCAGGCCGGCGAAGGGGCGCGGCGGATCAGGATGGCGAGGCCGATCACCGCGTTCCAGAACCCGACGGCGGTCCAGGGCAGGGTGAGGGCGAAGGAGGCGAGGATGAGCGCGTCCCACCCGTCGATGCCGCCCGGGCTCAGGGTCCTGGCCATCAGTCCGACACTCGTCAGGACCGTGAGGCTCACCAGGAGGGCGAAGAGGACCCGACGAATCCGGTAGCGACGGGGTGGGATGCCAAGCGGCAGGTCGGGGGTCATGGCGGTCTCAAGGGCCTTCATTGGAAAATCGCACAAGCCACGCCAATATCTGGACAAGGGTCGAGCCGCTCAAGGCGGCCAGCCCTTTGATCGGGGCTGGTCGTCCGGGAAGGCGAGGCTGTGGGGGCCGAGTCATTGTCGGGTTTTCGGGAGCCGTCATGGAGTTATCGTTAGCGCGTCGTACCCGGGACCCGGCCGAGGCGGAGGGTGCCAAGGACCTGACCTGGGACCAGATCCGCGGACTTGCCCGCTATGCCCGGGATCCGGCCTTCGATGCCGGTCGCGCCCTGGCCCTCCGGGTCAGTCGCGATGGCCGCCTCGTCCCCCTGGGGCCGAGGGAGGCCCGGGGGTCCGATTGGACCTGGCGGCCTGGCCGAGGCTGGGTCGCGAGCCAGCATCCCCGGGACCCGCAGATCCAGGCCTTGCTGGACCTCTACCTCCCGCTCTGCGGACCCGACCCTTCGGGCTGCACCGTGGTCGGCCACCTGGGCCAGAGCCTGGACGGCTTCATCGCCACCGGCTGCGGCGACTCCTTCTACGTCACCGGGCCCGAGAACATCCGTCACCTCCATCGGATGCGTGCCCTGAGCGACGCCGTGCTGGTTGGAACCGAGACAGCGGCCTGTGACGACCCCCAGCTCACCACCCGTCTGGTCCCGGGGGACAACCCGGTGCGGGTGATCCTGGACCGCCAGCGTCGCCTTCCTGCCGGGCTGCGGGTCTTCACCGATGGAGCGGCCGAGACGCTCCTGTGCTGCG
>JBLMWY010000333.1:0-2800 GCA_050257475.1 Bdellovibrio bacteriovorus | reverse complement strand
CCTGGATGCTTGATATACTACAGGCGATCTTTGTACGACTCTGAGCCACCATGAACCTCGCCCCGGATGACATCCAGTACATCAAGGACCACCTTGGCGTGTGGCTGGCCGAGCAGTCCCTGGGTAAGCCGCCGGCGGTCTACGAGATTGAGCTGCGCGAGCGCATGGTGCGGGTGGAGGAGGAGCTCAAGCACCAGCGGGAGCTGATCAAGACCATCCTGGTGGAGATGGACAAGCGCTTCGACGCCGTCGACAAGCGCTTCGACGCCGTCGACAAGCGCTTTGAGGCGCTGACCCGGCGCATCGACCGCTTCATGTTCTGGTCCTTCGGGCTCACGGTGAGCGTCGGCGCGCTGATCGTCGCGACCCTCAAGCTCTGGCCCTAAGGCGCCCCGGCGCCTGTTCGGTCCCTAACCTGGACACCCTCGGCGAGGATCGGCAAGCCACCTGCGCGGCTCGGTCGGTCTGACGCAGGGCAGGCCCTCGGAGCGTGGCCGAATCGGTCGGCGCTCCCCAACCCGGGCTACTGCTGTAGCGGCGCGAGCCAAGTGCCCGACTCGCCACCTCCTTCCCCAGGGTAGTCGCACCGGTGTTGGGTCCGACGCGGCAAGGCGGCTCGCGGCGGCCCTAGGGATGCCGATGCAGCCGCTCCACGAGCAGCAGCCAGAGCGCCAGCACGCCGATGGTCATCAGGCTCATGAGGGCCTGGGACGAGGTGCGCAGCTCGCGCGGGATCAGGTCGTCCAGCGTCAGGGCCAGCACCAGCAGCACCAGCCCGGCGGTCGCCCGGCTGGTGGGCGGTTGCGCGGGGTCGAGCACCGCTTCGCGTAGCAGGACCAGGGCCGCCGGCAGCAGCATGACCAGGTGGTGGGTCCAGCTCGCCGGTGCCGCGAGGAAGATCCAGACCGATAGGATTGACAGCTCCAGGTCGATCCGCCTCGCGTCGCTGCCCGCGGGCTCCAGCCGGCGCCGGCGCATCGAGCCGATGATAACCCAGGCCGAGACCCCGGCCAGCGCCAGCACCAGGGCGGTGGAGAGCGTGGCCGCGGCGGCCGGGTTGACCGCCATGGGTGGGGTGAACTTGTTCGGTAGCAGCAGGCGCGCGACCAGCCCAGGGATGCTGCGGTTCCAGGGTGCGGCGATGGAGCTGTGACCTGGAGGCAGGGCGGTGTAGCTGGTCGCGCCAACGATCTGAGTGAGCCATGACCCCCAGCTCCCCGCCGGCGCCAGCACCAGGCTCAGGGTCAGCAGGGCCAGGCCCGCGACGGTCACGCCGAGCAGCAGCCTTGGCCGCGGCCGGGCCAGGGCCCCGAGCAGCAGCAGCGCGTAATGTGGCTTTGCGACCGAGCCCAGGGCCAGCGCCGCGCCGGCCCCGTAGCCGCACCGGCCCCGGCGCAGGGAGCGCCAGTAGAGCCAGAGGCAGAGCAGGATCAGCAGGTTGATCTGGTGGAACACGAGGGTCAGGTAGACCCCGCCGAAGGCGGCGATGTAGATCGGTCCCCAGAGGACCAGGCGCCGGCCGGGTTCCTCCTCCGCGAGGTCGCGCACCATCAGCCCCATCAGGATCGGCACCAGGGCCAGGTTGAGGTGCCAGACCAGCCGTTGGGCGTCGGCCAGGTCGAGCCGGCTGAACGGATACATCAGGAACAGGGCGGTCGGCGGATAGGTGAAGGGCAGCAGGTCCCCGGCGCGTCGCGGATAGGGATCGACGCCGGCCACGAAGACGCGCTCGGCCGCCTGCCGGTACACGGCAATGTCGAGCTCGCGCGTCTGGAGCGCGCTCGCGATCGTGGCGAACAGCGCCAAGGCGATGCAAAGGCCCAAGAGTCCATCGCCGCGGAGCCAGCACCTCAGACCGGTGCGAGGGCGGCCTGATCCCGTTGCGAGATCGATCGCCGTCTTTGTTGAGATGCGGGCGCCGGATTCCTCGCGGCTGCTGCTCATTGGGGCTCGGTCTGCCGAGAGGCCCGAGGGGTCCTGACCCCGATGTTGTCGCGGAAGCGATAGGCCTCCCTGATCAAGGTCAGCCGCGCCCGGTCCCTTCCCCAAATGGCCTCCTGGGCCGGGACCGCTGTCGGGTCCTCGGTCCACAGCCGCCAGAGCACGGCGGCGTTCTCCCAATAGGCGGCGGCGATGCTGTGTCCATCGGGGCTGAAGCGCGCGTAGGCGACCCCGCCGAGCTTGCCGTCCAGCACCAGGTAGGAGCCCTGAGCCGGGGTCGCGTCGGCGGTACCTGGCCCCTCGGCCCGGGGGACCTCGGACTGGACCCTGGCACCCGCGGACCCCGGGTGCTCCCAGACCCGGACGGCCCCATCCCGTGAGGCGGTGAGCAGCCAGCGGCCATCCGGGCTGAACTCGGCGGAGTAGATCCGGTCCTTGTGTCCGACCAGGTTGGCCAGCAGCCGCCCATCGGTGCCCCAGACCTGGGCCCGGGCGTCCAGGGAGGCCGTGACCAGGGTCTTACCGTCCGGGGCGAAGGCGACGCTGTAGAGCGTGGTGGCTCCGGCGTCCAGGTAACGCGGCTCGCCGCAGGCCCCCGCGCTGATCGCCACCAGCGCCGCGCGTCCGTCCTCGGAGGCGGCGGCCAGGGCGCGGCCGTCGGGCGCAAAGGCCAGGTCCATGACGGGCCGCGGGGAGAGCTGAAGCCGGCACAAGCGGGTCCAGGTGCCGTCCGGCGCGCGGCGCATCAACTGCAGGGTACCGGCGTCGTTGCCGGTGGCGACCAGATCGCCGCCGTCCGGGGCCCTGGTCAGGGCCGCCGCCTGCACGTTGCTGGGATCATGCTCGACGGCTGTGGGCA
>JBLMWY010000332.1:0-9668 GCA_050257475.1 Bdellovibrio bacteriovorus | reverse complement strand
GCCTCCTCGAATCCAAAGGCATCCACCCGGACCCCGATGGAGCCCACCAGGCTCGCCCTGTCGGCGTAGATCTGGTCCGCCCCCACGGCGACGTAATAGCCGCCCGAGGCGCAGAGGTCCGCGGCCACGGCGTAGACCGGCATGTCCTTGCCCTTGTCCTTCTTGTATTTCTCCTTGAGCCTGCGGATCTCGTCGTTGATGTAGCCGGACTGGACCGGACTCCCCCCGGGGCTGTTGATGCGCAGGATCACGCCCTTGACCTGATCCACCTCGAAGGCGTCCCGCAGGCCGGAGATCACACGGTCGGCGCTGGCATCGGTCTCCGAGGAGATGACCCCCTTCACCTCCACCAGGGCGGTGTGCTCACCCGCCGCCTCGAGCTGCTCCCAGAAGTCGCGAGACAGACCGATCGCCAGGAGGGCGAGTAGATAGACGAGGATGAGGGCCTTGAAGATGGCCCCCCAGCGCTTGCTTCGGCGCTGATCCCGCAGATACTCCGCGGCCATGCGGTTGATCAGCGCCCGCTCCCAATCCGGGTCCCCCGGGGCGGGCATGGGCTCCTCACGACGTGTCCAGAATCTCCAGCTCACCTTGGGTCCCCCACTCGGCTCAACACTGTCTCTTGGCGAGGCAAAGATTCAGTCCGCGAAGCATGCGAAGAACGCGAAACCCCGCCGGATTTTGGGCCGTAGAGGGGGCCCAAGGGCGATCCACCGCGCCATCAGCGCGGACACACCGGTGATCCGCCCTTTCGCGTTTATTCGCGTTCATTCGCGGACTCTTTTTCTCTTCTTCCACGATGCAGGGTCAGCCACTCGGGGATCTCGTCGAGTGACTCCAGACACGCCAAGGGTCCGAAGGCGCGCAGCCGCTCCGGGGCATGGACGCCGTGGCACACGGCCAAGGCCTGGGCCCGGGCATTTGCGGCCATCTGCAGGTCGTACTCGGTGTCGCCCACCATCAGGGTCTGGCGGGCGGCGACCCCCAGCTCATCCATCAGCTCCAGGAGCATCTGGGGATGGGGCTTGGAGAAGGTCTCGTCCGCGCAACGGGTGGCGTGGAAGAGCTCGCCGAGCCCGGTCTCGGCCAGTGACCGGTCCAGACCCACCCGGCTCTTTCCAGTCGCCACCGCCAGCAGATAGCCCTCGGCGGTGAGCCGCTCCAACATCTCCCGGGCCCCGGGAAAGAGCGCCGAGGGGGTCTCGTTGGTCTCCAGGAAATGCCGCCGATACTGGGCCGCGACGGCCGCCCGCTGGGCCGCATCGGACCCGGGCCAGAGGCGGGCCATGGCATCGTCGAGCCCGAGCCCGATGATGTCACTCGCCGCCTCCCGGCTTGGAGCCGCGAGACCCAGGTCGGCGAAGGCCCCCTGGATGCAGGCGACGATGCGGGCCTGGGAATCCATCAGGGTCCCGTCCCAGTCGAAGACCACCAGCTCGAAACGCTCCAGCATGGGGCTCATGATGTCTCGTTCCCGCCCCGGCGGGGGGGCTCCAGCACGACCAGGAAGGACTCCAGCTCGGGGGGAAGGGGTGACTCCACCCGCAGGGGCCGGCTCATGTAGTCAGCCCGGAAGCTCAAGGCGTGGGCATGCAGGAACAGACGCGGCAGACCCAAGGCCTTGAGACGCCGGTTGGCCTCGAAGTCGCCATACTTGGGGTCCCCCGCCAAGGGGCTGCCCAGGTGCGCCGCATGGACCCGGATCTGATGGGTGCGACCGGTTAACAGCTCCGCCTCCACCAAGGTCGCGACCCCGCCCTCGAAGGGAAGGCGGCGCAGGCGCCGAAACAGGGTACGGGCCGGCTTGCCTTCTGCGCGATCCACCCGGACCAGCCGCTCCCCGCCCGTCAGCACGTTCTTTACCAGCGGCGCGTCCACCCGCACCTGGCCGCTCGCCAGGTCTCCCAGGATGAGTGCCAGATAGCGCTTCTCCATCCCCCCCTCCCGAATCAGCTCGTGGAGGTTCCGCAGGGTGCTGCGCCTCTTGCTCACCACCAGACAACCGGAGGTATCGCGATCCAGCCGATGGACCAGCTCCAGCTCAGCCCCGGGGCGAAGCTGGCGCAGCGTCTCGATGAGGCCGTAGCTCAGACCGCTGCCCCCGTGGACGGCGAGCCCCGCGGGCTTGTCGATGACGAGCAGGCGCTCGTCCTCGTAGAGCACCGAACGCTCGATGCGGCGAAGCTGCTCGCTCGGCGCGAGCCCCGCCGCGCGGGGCTCGGCGGCACGAACGGGCGGGATACGGACCAGATCACCGCCCTGGAGCCGATAGTCCGCCTTCACCCGCCCCTTGTTGACCCGCACCTCGCCCCGGCGCAGCACCCGGTAGAGATGGCTCTTGGGCACCCCCTTGAGGTGGCGCAGCAGGAAGTTGTCGATACGCTGGCCGACCGATTCCTCATCCACCCGGACCAGGGTGACGGTTACGCCAAGGCGCGCGCGGTCACCTGCCGGGACGACGGCCTGAGTCGGGGCTCGCTTCAACGGGGACTTACCCTGCGCCGAGGCTCAATTGCTGCCATTGCTGATCACTGCTAGTATTTTCCGCTTGAGCTCGACGGCCTGGCACCCTGACTGGGCGGCTCTTCGGTCGGGCCCAGCCCGGGTTTGCATGACATCGCCGCGGGGCACGGACACCAGGGCCAGCCCCCCGGGCCGAAGCCCCAGCGACCCGTGGCACGCTAAAGGAGCTCGCCTTCGGGGCATCCGCCCCCGGTCGGCAGGCGATTCCTGCAGAGCGCGAATTCTACACCCGGCCCGCCCCGCGGAGGGGCCGGTCGGCGACCTGAGCAGGGAGGCGCCCTTGGGGACAGGGACCAGGGACACCCCTGGCACGGGCCGAGAGGGACGCTGCCGCCGACCGGCAGGCCCCAGAGACAGCGGATGATCCCGAAGCGGCATGGCTATCGCGGGATCGTCCAAGGGCAAGAGTTTAGGCGCGCATCGCCGTCGCGGCCCGGCCCCGGTGCTCCGTGAGCGGAGAGCTCAATGCCGGTGCGAATGGGCAGATCGCCCCCCCGTGAGGGTGGCGCATTGCCCGACGGTCCCTGCGCGCGGTACCGATTTAGGAACAACATGAAAAGAATGCTGATCAACGCAACTCAGCCGGAAGAGTTGCGCGTGGCGACCGTCGACGGTCAGGTCCTCTACAACCTCGATATCGAATCCCCCGGGCGCGAGCAGAAAAAGGCCAACATCTACAAGGGCACCATCACCCGGGTGGAGCCCAGCCTGGAGGCCGCCTTCGTCGATTACGGCGCGGACCGCCACGGCTTCCTGCCGCTCAAGGAGATCTCGCGGGCCTACTTCGAGCCCGACACCGCCAAGCCCGGCACCCGCATCAACATCAAGGAGGTGCTGAAGGAGGGCCGCGAGGTCGTCGTGCAAATCGACAAGGAGGAGCGCGGCAACAAGGGGGCGGCGCTCACCACCTTCATCTCGCTCGCCGGCCGTTACCTGGTCCTGATGCCCAACAATCCCCGCGCCGGCGGGGTGTCCCGCCGCATCGAGGGCCAGGACCGCAGCGAGCTGCGCGACGTCATGAGCCAGCTCCAGATCCCCGATGACATGGGGCTCATCGTGCGCACCGCAGGCGTCGGCAAGAACACCGAGGAGCTCCAGTGGGACCTGGACTATCTGCTCCAGCTCTGGAAGGCCATTGAGACCTCGGCGGCCGAGCGCAAGGCGCCCTTCCTGATCTATCAGGAGAGCGACGTCATCATCCGCTCCATCCGCGACTATCTGCGCGCGGACATCGGCGAGATCGTGATCGACGACCGGGCGGTCTACGAGCGGGCCGAGACCTTCATGCGCCAGGTGATGCCGGGCAACCTGAAGAAGCTGCGGCTCTACCAGGACGAGGTGCCACTCTTCACCCGCTACCAGATCGAGAGCCAGATCGAGTCCGCCTTCCAGCGGGAGGTGCGCCTGCCCTCGGGCGGCTCCATCGTGATCGACCACGGGGAGGCCCTGACCGCCATCGACATCAACTCGGCCCGGGCCACCAAGGGCGCGGACATCGAGGAGACGGCGCTCAACACCAACCTGGAGGCGGCCGACGAGATTGCCCGCCAATTGCGCCTGCGCGACCTCGGCGGGCTCTTCGTCATCGACTTCATCGACATGACACCGCCCAAGAACCAGCGGGCGGTGGAGGACCGGCTGCGCGACGCCCTCAAGCACGACCGCGCCCGGGTCCAGGTGGCACGCATCTCGCGCTTCGGACTCCTGGAGATGTCCCGCCAGCGGCTGCGCCCCTCGCTGGGTGACTCCACCACCATCGAGTGCCCCCGCTGCCACGGTCAGGGCAAGATCCGCGGGGTGGAGTCCCTGGCGCTGTCGATCCTCCGAATCATCGAGGAGGAGGCGATGAAGGACAGCACGGAGCGCATCGTGGCCCAGCTCCCGGTGAGCGTCGCCACCTTCCTGCTCAACGAGAAGCGCCGCGCCATCCTGGACATCGAGAGCCGCCAGGACGTCCAGGTCCTGCTGCTGCCGAACGAGCACATCGAGACCCCGGACTACCAGATCGAGCGCGTCCGTACCCAGGACCTGGCCAAGCAGCCCGACGAGCGACCCAGCTTCGAGATGACGGCCTCGCCCCAGGTCGCCCCGACCGCCTATGTGCGGATGGGCGAGCCGGTTCGCAGCGAGCAGCCGGCCGTGCGTCAGGTGGTGCCAGCCTCACCGGCGCCCGAGCGAGAACCGCCGCCGGAGCCTCAGGTCCGAGCCACGCCCCGTGCCCCCACCCGGGAGGCCCCGCAGGCGTCGGGACCGTCCGCGGGAAGCCCGGAGCGAGGTCAGGGCGAGAGCTTCCTGAAGCGCCTCGCCCGGCTCTTCGTCCCCCGGCACCTGGAGCCAGGCGCCGCCGGCGTCTCACAGCCCGCGTCCCCGCCCGCACCGCCGGAAGCGGCGCGCAGGCCCCAGGAGACGCGGCGGGACATGCCTCGTGCCGAGCCTGGCCGCTCGGCCGAGCGAGGGGCTCCGGGGCCGAGGACCCAAACCGCGGCACCGCCCGCGGGGGAACGACGCGGCGACCGGAGAGACGAGCGGCGGGACACCCGGCGCGATGACCGGCGGGAGCCCCGTCGGGACGGCTACCCCGAGGGCCGCCGAGGCCAAGGGCCCCAGCCGGGCCCGAGGGCGGATCAGGAGCGTTCCGAGGCCAGTCGTCGCGAGCAAGAGCGGGAACGGCTACCAGGCCGAGGCGGTCCGGAGCAAGCCAGCGGGCGTTTCCCGGAGCGTGCCTCCGAGCGCGGACGAGGCCCGGATCAGGGGCGGTCCAGACGCGACCAGCGGGACCAGCGGGACCGCGGCCGGACCGCACCCGTCCAGGCCGGCGAGGCCGAGGCCAGGGCCTCCAATGCACCGGTCGAGGCCGGGATCGCCCCAATGGCCGGGATGACGCGGGAACCCGGACCCACCGATGCCCCGCCCCCGGCATCCGACAGGCAAGCCGCCGCGGGGGAGCTGGGATCGGAGCCGCGGACCGGCGCGGATTCCACCAGCCCATCCCTGGCGGATTCATCCGGCGTGGCCCCCGAGCTGGCGGCCGCCACCGAGGTCGCCGCGAGGGACCGGGCCTGGACCGATCGGGGTGCGGTGTCGGCCGACACGCGGGTGGAAACCCTAGAGGCATCCTCGCGCGGGGCGGCTGCGGCCGAGGCCCGCCCCGATGCCATCGCGTCGGCTGCACCGCCGTCGAGCGAGTCCGACCAGGGGCAGGGCGATCGACCACCCCCAGCGAATCTGGCCGCGGCGGCCCTCAGGGGACAAGAGCCTCCGGCCGCCGAAGAGGCCCCGCAGGCCCCTCCCCTTGCCGAGGCCCCGAGGCCACCGGCAGCCGGCACAGAGGCCGTCTCCCCGCCCCCGGCGTCAGGGACCCCAGTGAGCCTCGCGACCAACGAGCGACCGGCCGCCTCGGAGACTCCGCAGGCGCCCCCCGCGGTTGAGGAACTGGGGCCACCGACAGTGGTGGCGGATGCCCAATCGCCGCGGGCACCGGAGCCCACGGAAGCGCCACCCTCGGTGGCCTCCGGAGTGCGATCGGAGCCCTCCGACGATGCGCGCCCGAAGGCCCGAGCTGAACCCGACGCCGAGCCCGAAACCAAGCAGGGGCCGGGCGAGGCGCCGCCGGTCCGGGTCGCGCAGTCGGACCAGGTCGCAGCGGCGACGACCGGGATCGCCAACGTCGCACCCAGCACCGAGCCAGCCGCCGAAGCGGCCTCCGAGGCCCCGGCCACGACCGAGGAGGCCCCACGCAAGGAGCGGGCGCGCCCCTCTCGGCGGCGCCGTGGCGGTGTCCGCAACCGTCGACGCACGACCCCTCAGCCCACACAAGGCAATGGAGGGGAGGCATCGGAAGCCCCGCGCCGGGGCGCTCCTAGGCCCGGCAAAACGGACACCGAGCGCCAGGGCGGCGATGGGGAGCGACCCGGCCGAGATGAGGGGCCCTCGGGCACCCCGGCTCGACGGGCGGCTACCACGGTCGACCCGGGTGCCGCGGGGTCGACCTTCAACGGCGCCGGCACGACCGGCGGCGAGCCGCCCGCCCTTGGGGTCAAGGACAACCCGGCCACCTAGGCCCACCGGCCTTGAGCCCGGTGGAGCTCGCCGTGGCCGCGGTCACCGGACCGCGGTGCGGACCGGGCCGACCAACCGAGAGGCCTAAGCCCCCGTGCTGAGACTCTTCGTCACCAGTGCCGGACGCTTGGTGCGGCTCGCCTTGGGGGCCCTCAGACCCGGGCCCTCGGCGCGACCCGCCGCGGCACTGCGGCGGATCCTGGTCATAGCCGGATTGCTACCCTTCTTCGCCCTGCTCCAGCTCGTGCATTGGGTCGGGTTCCTGCTCGATGAGCTGCTCTTTCCCGGATACCGTCGGGTCGCCGTGCGGGAGCCGCTCTTCGTCCTCGGTGTACCCCGCAGCGGCACCACGCACCTCCATCGCGTGCTCGCCCAGGACCCCCAGTACACCACCTTCAGCACCTGGGAGTGCCTGTTCGCCCCCTCGGTGACCGAGCGGCGCCTGTGGCTAGGCCTCGGCTGGGTCGACGCCCGCCTGGGGCGACCCCTAGGCCGACTCCTTGACCTTCTGGAGCAGCGCGTCTTCGGAGGGATGGAGCAGGTCCACAGCATGCGCCTGCGCGACCCGGAGGAGGACTATTTCGCCCTGATGCCGGTGCTCGCCTGCTTCATCCTGATCCTGCCCTTCCCCGCCGATCCTTACCTGTGGCGAATGGGCCGCTTCGACCGGGACATGCCCGCCGACGAGCGGGCCCGGCTCATGGCCTTCTACCGCGGCTGCCTGCAGCGCCACCTGTTTGTCCATGGACCCGACAAGCGCCTACTCTCCAAGAACGCCGCCTTCGCCCCGCTCGCCGGGAGCCTGCGGGATCATTTTCCGGACGCCCGTTTCCTGATCTGCCTGCGGGAGCCCGGAGCGACCTTGCCTTCCCAACTGAGCTCCCTGGAGGCGGGGGTACGCCTATTCGGGGTGCTCGATGCGGTCCCCGATTTCCACGAGCGCCTGGCCCGCCAATTGGGCTTCTACTACGAGAACCTAGAGCTGGCCCTGGGCGAGCTCCCCGGCGGGCGTTGCGCCTGGGTTACACTGGATAACCTCAAGTCAGACCTGAAGGAGGCCCTGACCCGGGTCTATGGACAATTGGGTCTGGCCCTGGCGGAGCCCTTCCGGGAAGGCCTGGCGAGAGAGGCTGAGCGGTCCCGGTCGTACCGCAGCGCCCACCAGTACAGCCCTGAGCAGTACCCCCGGGCGGCGGGAACCCCAGACCCAGGCCTAGAGCAGATCTACGCCAGGCTCGCGGCGCGCTCCCTGACCCCTGCCCCGCCAGGCCAAACCGGGCAGGTCACCCTGGGCAAGGGCCCCACCGGGGCAAAGATCGCAACCGAACCGGCGCTGCCATGCTGACGAAGTCCCAGGCGCAAGACGCGGATGCCCAGCCGGCCCCTCGGGACCCCCACGGTTTGCGGGTGGCGATCGTCTCGGACGCCGCCCCGGAGCGCAACGGCGTCGGCGCCTATTACCAGGACCTGGCGGAGCACCTGAGGGCCGCCGGCGCCCGGGTGGAGCTGATCGCCCCACGCCAGCGGGCCGGTCGCTGGTACGGCGGCCTCGCCCTGCCCCTTCCCGGCGACCCGACCCAGCGGATCCTGCTCCCCTCTCCGTCACTGGTGAGCCGGCGCCTCGCCCGACTGAAGCCCGAGGTGGTGGTCATCCCAACCCCCGGGCCCTATGGCATGCTCGGCCTGCATCTGGCCCGGCGCACCGGTGCCGGGGTGGTGGTGGGCTTTCACACCCATTTCGAGCGCCTCACCGGGCTCTTCCGCGAGTGGCGCCTGCGCGGATATATCTATAACGCCTATCTCAACACCTGCCATCGGGTCCTGTTCAGCCGCAGCGACCTGGTGCTCGCCAACTCCGACGCCATGGTCGAGGAGGCCCGGCGCATCGGCGCCCAACGCGTGGGGCTGATGGGGACCCCCATCCCCAAGCGCTTCCTCGACCAGGAGCCGGTACCGGCCCGAGAGCGGCTGGAGTCGGTGCTGTTCGCCGGGCGTCTGGCCCCGGAGAAAAACCTTGACCTGGTGGTGGAGTCGGCCCGCCGGCTCCCCCAGCTCAGGTTCCTGGTGGTCGGCGATGGCCCGCTGCGCCCCTGGCTCCAGGAGCAGAGCCGGTCGCTACCCAACCTGTCCCTGGTCGGCTGGGTGAGGCGAAACCGCCTGATGGCGCTGATCGACAGCGTTGACGCCTTGGTGCTGCCCTCCCAGGTGGAGTCATTCGGCACCATCGCCCTGGAGGCCATGGCCCGGGCCCGCCCCGTGCTGGTCTCCCCCGCCTGCGGCATCTTGAGCTGGGAGCTGTTGCGCCGGGGGCTCTTCGAGATCCGCGATGGCGAACATCTGGCCGATGCCTTGGAGCGGCTGCGAGACCTCGACCCGGCCCTCCTGGAGCGCAAGGCGCAGATCGCCCGGGAGGCGGCACTGGAGATCAACCGTCGCAATCTGGACCATTGGCTGGCGGTGCTGGGCGGGGACCATGGGCACCGGGTCGATGACCGGCGCTGAGGAGGGGGTCCGGGCCCTGGTCTCGGTGCACGACGTCATGCCCGAGACCCTGGAGCGGGTCCAGGGCATCCTCGAGCGCTGCGCCACCCTCAACCCCGGTCCCGTCACCCTGCTGGTGGTGCCGGGGCGCGATTGGGACCGAACGGACATCGACCGCCTGCGCGCCTGGCAAGACCAGGGGCACCGACTGGCAGGCCATGGTTGGGCTCATCGGGTCGAGGACTTCGGCGGCCTCGCCCACCGACTGCACGGGCTCCTGATCTCCCGGCGGGTCGCGGAGCACCTGGCCCTGGACGGTCCCGGCATCAGCGACTTGATCCGACGCTGCCACGGCTGGTTTCTGCGCCAGGGCCTGATGCCGCCGGACCTCTATGTCCCGCCCGCCTGGGCCCTCGGGGCCCTGCGCCTGAGCGACCTCGCTTCTCTCCCCTTCTCGCGGTACGAGGTCCTGCGAGGGGTGCTCGACGGGGCCAGCGGTCGGCTGCGCCCCATACCACTCCTTGGCTACGAGGCGGATACCCCGACCCGGGCGCCGGTGCTGCGGTTGTGGAATCGACTCAACCGGCGCAAGGCGTCCCGTGCCG
>JBLMWY010000331.1:0-4439 GCA_050257475.1 Bdellovibrio bacteriovorus | reverse complement strand
GCTGCTCCTGGAGGGCCCGGAGCGGCTCGCCGAGCTGGACCCCATCGCTCCCACCCTGGCCGCGCTGCACCGGGTGCTGCTGCTGGAGCCCCCGGGGGAGCGGGATCTCCCGGCCAACGGGACCTCCGTGGATCGCTGGCTTCCCCTGGGGGCCGTGCCGCCACGGGATCGGGTCTCCGACCCCGGGGCCCTGGCGACCATCGTCTACACCTCCGGCACCACGGGCCCCGCCAAGGGTGTGATGCTTACCCATGGCAATCTGCTGTGGAACGCCTCCGCCTGCCTCTCATTGGTGCCAGCCCGGGGCGGCGACCGTTTCCTCTCCTTCCTTCCCCTGTCCCATACCCTGGAGCGGACCGCCGGCTATTACCTGCCGATGATGGCGGGGACCGAGGTGGTCTATGCGCGCTCCATCCCCCAGCTCTCGGAGGACCTGCGGACCCAACGGCCGACGGTGCTGATCGCCGTGCCCCGGATCTTCGAGCGCATCCACGCCAAGCTCAGGGAGGGCCTGGCCCAGACGGGCGCCCTGCGCCGCTGGCTCTTCGCGGCGGCCATCGCCGCCGGCTGGGCCCAATTCGAGCACCGACAGGGACGCGCCCCTTGGCGCCCGGCCCTGCTGCTAGCCCCCTGGCTGGACCGCCTGGTGGGGGCCAGGTTGCGAGCCCGCCTGGGCGGGCGGCTCCGGGTCGCGGTCTGTGGTGGGGCTCCTCTGGCCCCGGAGATTGGCCGCACCTTCGTGGGGCTGGGGGTGCCCCTGGTCCAGGGCTACGGACTCACCGAGGCGAGCCCGGTGATCAGCGTCAATACCCTGGAGGACAACATCCCCGCGAGCGTCGGCCTACCGCTGCCCCAGGTCGAGTGGCGCATCGGCCCCCAGGATGAGCTCCTGGTGCGCTCACCGGGCGTCATGCGCGGATACTGGGGGCAGCCCCAGGCCACCGCCGCCGCCATCGACCCCGAGGGCTGGCTGCACACCGGTGACCAGGCCCGGGAGGCTCGAGGTCACCTCTACATCACCGGACGCATCAAGGAGATCCTGGTGCTGGCCACCGGAGAGAAGGTGGCCCCGGCGGACCTGGAAGCGGCCATCCTGGGGGACGGTCTGTTCAATCAGGTGTTGGTGATCGGCGAGGGCCGACCCTTCCTCGCCGCCTTGGCGGTCCCGGAGCCGGAATCCTACGCGGCCTGGGCCGTGGCGGCGGGACTACCGACCAAGCCTGATCCCGTTCGCCGGGACCCGCGCATCGAGCAGGCCCTGGTGTGGCGCATCAACCGACTGCTGCAGGGATTCCCCGCCTCCGCGAAGATCCAAAGGCTAGCCCTGGTCGGGCAACCCTGGTCCATCGAGGCGGGTCTGATGACGCCCACGCTCAAGCTGAAGCGCGCCCTCATCCTCGCCCAGCACCGGGATCAGGTGGCCGCCCTTTACGACGGCCATGCCTGAGAGGTTGTGAAGAAACCGTAGCGAGCAGCCCGGATCGGAGCGGGGGAGCGCAAGGAGCCGCGCCGTGAGCGACGAGACATATCAAGTGGATAGGCGAGGAGCGAACGAGCACGCGACGCCGCGATCGGGGCGCGCAGTAGGTTTATTCAAAATCTCTGAGCGGTCCCCGCCGTCGCCCCACGATCGAGGGTGTCCCCCGACCTTGTCTTGACCTAAACTTCCCCGGCCGTCCGCTCGGCGCTGCGCACGCGAATCGCCGGCGCGGCAGAGTGGCGGTCGAGCCCCTTCGGCCATGCCCCGATCCGGTTACCGGGGATCGGCCACAGCGCGGGCGCCCGTCCCCGGAGTACCCAGCAGGAGTACGCAGACCATGTTCGAAGCGACAAAGGTGGGCCGCTCCGTCTCCAAGGAGGACTTCAAAGAGCAGCAAGAGGAGCTCCGCACCCAGCTTCTGGCCGTGCAGCGGGAGCTGCGCCTGACCGACGTGCCAGTGGTCGTGATCATCTCCGGCGTGGAGGCCGCCGGTAAGGGTGAGGTGGTCAACCGGCTGAACGAGTGGCTGGACACCCGCGGGGTCCAGACCTTTGCCTTCTGGGACGAGACCGACGAGGAGCGCGCACGACCCCGCTATTGGCGCTTCTGGCGCACCCTGCCGCCCCGCGGTGAGATCACCATCCTCTTCGGGGGCTGGTACATGACCCCCATCGAGTATCGCTTCCAGGGTCACTGCACGGATGCGGAGCTCGATGGCGAGCTCAACCGCATCGTCGACTTCGAGCGGATGCTGATCCAAGACGGCGCCTTGATCGTCAAGTTCTGGTTCCATCTCTCGGAGGAGGACCAGAAGGCGCGCTTGAAGGAGCTGTCCCGGGACGATCGCAGCCGCTGGAAGATGGTCCCCAGCAAGGCCAAGTTCTCCGAGCACTATCAGGCCTTTGAGCGGGTCGCCGAACGGGTCATCCTGCACACGGACCGGGGCATCTCCCCCTGGTACCTGATCGAGGCCGAGGACCGCCGCTATCGCGACCTCACCGTCGGCAAGACGCTGCTCCATGCCATCCGCACCCGGCTGAGCGAGCCCGCACCCGAGGATCACGGAATCTCCTCGGGGAGTCCGGAGCTGCCGGCAAGCGCCAGCGCGCGCGTCACCCTGTTGGACCAACTGGACCTCTCCTTGTCCCTGCCACAGGAGCAGTACAAGAAGGAGGTCAAATCGCTTCAGGCGGAGCTCAACGAGCTCGCCTGGCAGGCGTACAACAAGCGGCGCTCGACCGTCCTAGTCTTCGAGGGGATGGACGCTGGTGGCAAGGGCGGAGCCATCCGGCGAATCACCAGCGCCGTGGACGCCCGGCTCTACCGCGCCATCCCGGTGGCCGCCCCCAGCGACGAGGAGAAGGCCCACCACTACCTGTGGCGTTTCTGGCGACATGCCCCCCGGGCCGGCTACATGACCATCTATGACCGCTCCTGGTATGGCCGGGTGCTGGTGGAGCGGGTCGAGGGGTTCGCCTCCGATGCGGAATGGCGCCGGGCCTATTCGGAGATCAACCGCTTCGAGGAGCAGTTGGTGGACAACGGGGTCATCCTGCTCAAGTTTTGGATCCACATCAGCCAGGAGGAGCAACTCAGGCGCTTCAAGGACCGGGAGGCGGTCGCCTACAAGCGCCACAAGATCACCGATGAGGACTGGCGCAACCGGGAGAAGTGGCCGAAGTACCGGGAGGCGGTGAACGAGATGGTGGTGCGCACCAGCACCAAGTACGCCTCTTGGACCCTGGTGGAGGGCGACGACAAGCCCTATGCGCGGGTCAAGGTGCTGCGCACCATCTGCGAGGCCCTCAAGACGGCCCTTAAGAGCGATCAGACCCCCGTTTCTGGCTATCTGCCCTGCGGCGACCGTCGACCCGAAGAGCCCTCGATCCCGGCCACCGGCAAGGCTGGCTCGGGAGGCAACGGCAAGTCGGCGGACCGGGGAGACAAAGAGGAAAAGGGCGAGAAGGGAGACAAGTCCAAGTCCTGATCGGCACTGATCGGAAAAAGGCGCCGATCAGGAAGGGCGGTTCCTCCCGAGTGCCCGGGCAGGCGCGGGATGTTCCGGCACCGGGGCCGCGATGGGCCCCGGTAGGGTCCCGCGTCAGAGTTGCGGCTTCGGGGTCTTAGCCGTCTCCACGGGCAGGATCGGGTACTCCACCTTGGGCGGCTCGCCGGTCAGGCTGCCGAGGAAGGTGGCGATCAGCTTGGCCTCGTCCCCCTTGAGCGCGGTGCCGAGCTGGGCCACACCCATGATGGCGACGGCCTGCTCCAGGTCCCACACCTGACCCGAATGGAAATAAGGGGCACTGAGCGCGATGTTGCGCAGGGGGGCGGCGCGGAACACATACTCGTCGGAGGCCGTCTTGGTGACCTGGAAGCGACCCTTGTCCTCCGGGGGCAAGATGTCGGCGCCGGGCTTCTTGATCAGCCCGAAGGGATAGTAAGCCTGGCCGCCGATATTCACCCCAGAGTGGCAGGCGGTGCAGCCCTTGCTGATGAAGAGGTCGAGTCCGAGCTTCTCGTCGGCGGTCAGGGCGTTGTCGTTGCCCTCGATCCAGGCATCGAAGGGGGCCCCGGGGGTCACCAGGGTCGCCTCGAAGGCCTCGATGGCCCGGGCCATGTTGTCGAAGGTCACCGGATCCGCCTCCCCCGGGAAGGAACGGCCGAAGCGCTCCACGTACTCCGGCATGCTCTTCAGGGTCTCGACCACGGCCTCAGGCGTGTTGGCCATCTCCACCCCCGCCTGGACCGGACCCTTGGCCTGGGCCTTGAGGTCCTCGGCCCGGCCGTCCCAGAACTGGGCGGTGTTGTAGACGGCGTTCAGCACCGTCGGTGAATTGCGCGGTCCCTTTTGCCAGCCGTGTCCCACCGAGGTCGGCAGGTTGTCGTCGCCGCCCGTGCCCAGGTTGTGGCAGGTGTTGCAGCTAATGACGCCGCTCGCCGAGAGGCGGGGGTCGAA
>JBLMWY010000330.1:0-3058 GCA_050257475.1 Bdellovibrio bacteriovorus | reverse complement strand
GGCGGTCGCGGGCAGCACCGAGGAAGAAGACGGCATGGCCGGCGTCTACATCACCCGGCTGCCGCCGCGGTAGCATTAGCCTCTGGGGCGGGTCGGCCAGCGGCGGCCGCCCCGCTCACGGAACGCTGGCGTTTCGAAGGACATGCGGCTCCACCAAACGAGGCCCAGTGTCCGCGCGAAGCCGCCTGTCCAGGGATCTGGCGCACGGATGGCGCCGCAACGGCCGGTCACCGCCAACGGGGGTCCCGTTGACGTGGCCGGCGCCCAACCCATACCGGGTGTCCCATGTCAGAGCGGCAGATTCACTTCCTCGGCTGGTTCCTCCTCGCGGTAGCGGTCGCGGCGCTGCTCATCGCCTTTCTCGGCTGGCACATCTACGAATCCCACCGCTTCTTCGGTCAGATCGGGAACGAGTTCGTCCGCCAGACCGAGGCGATCGCCCAGGTCCGCGCGCTCCGGTGGGAGCTGACCCAGTCCGCGCACCACGTGGTGCTGTTCGGTGCCGGCGAGGGCCGGCGCGAGACCTACGACGACGCGGCTCGGCGCCTCGATGCGGAGCTGGCCGCGAACCTCGGGCTGCCCAAGGAGGGTCCGGAACCCAACGGCCTGGCGGTGCTGACCGAGCTCGTCCGCGAGCTCGGGGCCATCGAGCGGGAGGCCATGGCCGCTGCCGCCGACAACCGCCAGGACGAGGCGCTGAAGCTGCTTCATTCCCCGAAATACACGGAGGGCGTGCGATTGCTCTGTGCCCAGGCCGATGCCCACGCCAAGTCCGTCTACGACCGCCTGCAGCAGCGCCTGAGGTCCCATGGGGAGAGTGAGATCGTCTTCTTCTCGATCGACCTGGTCGTGCTGCTCTTCGCGGGCGGCCTGTGGTGGTGGCTGGGCGTTCGGGTGCACCGCTGGCGGACGCTCGCCGATTCCGAGCTGGGCAAGCGGATCAACGCCGAGGTGCACCTGCGCCAGGCCCAGAAGATGGAGGCCCTGGGTCAGATGGCCGCCGGCGTGGGGCACGACTTCAAGAACCTGTTGAGCACCATCCAGGGTTATGCGGACCTGGCCGCGCGCGCCGCGCAGCGGGGGGAGGTCGACCCGGCCAGCCTCAAGGGCATACAGGCCGCCGCCCAGCAAGGGGCCGCGGTCACGGGGGCCCTCTTGACCTTCAGCCACAATGCCGGCCCGGAGCGGCGGCCCCTGGACCTCTGCGAGCTCCTGGCGGCGACGGCGCAGCAGCTCCGCCAGACGCTGCCGGAGGCCGTCGAGATTTCGACCCGGGCGGACCTGCGACCCGAGCAGTGCCGGATCTTTGGGGACAGAAACCAGATTCAGCAGGTGCTGCTGAATCTTGCGCTCAATGCGGCGGATGCCATGCCGGCGGGAGGCCGGCTCAGCATGACCCTGAGCGCCGAGCGGGGCGGGGCCGGCGAGGATGGGGCGGCGGATAATGCTCCCGTCCTGTGCCTGACGGTCTCGGATACGGGGCGCGGTATCGAGCCAGAGATCAGGGAGCGGATCTTCGAGCCCTTCTTCACCACCAAGGCGCGCGGGCAGGGCACCGGACTCGGGCTCGCGATCGTTCACGCCATCGCCGTCGATCATGGGGCCACGTTGGATGTCGCCTCCGTCCCCGGCGAAGGCACGACCTTCCGGCTCTGCTTTCCCCGGGAGGAGACGGGCGCCGTCCCGGACCTGCCGCCCGATGGTGGCCCCCGGCGCGTGCTTCTGATCGCCTCGCGGGATCCCTATCCGGTGCAGTTGCTGTCGTCCTCGCTCACGCGGCTCGGCCTCGAGACCGAACGGGTGGCGGACTGGGCCGGGCTTCTCCAGGCCCTCGAGCGGCACCGGGACGCGCGGCTCACGGTCCTGCTCGACGCGGATTTCACCGACCAGGGTGCCCGCGCGTGCCAGGAGGCCTTTGCGGCGACCGGCGCGCGGCCCCGGGTTCTGGTGCTGACGGAGCGCGATGCCCCTGCCGCGAGCGCCTACGAGGACGCCGGCTTCCTGGTCCTGGAGCGGCCCCTGCCCCTGGCCGAGCTGGTGCGCCTGATCGCCACAGGGGGCCCGGCACCATGAGCCAGGTTCCGGCGACCCTGCTCATCGCGGACGACCACGACCTGCTCCGCGACATGCTCGCCCGGCGGCTCGGGGAGGAGCCCGACCTCCGGGTGGTGGGGGCCGTTGCCGATGCGGCCGCCGCGTTGCAGCAATCCCTGGTGACTCGACCGGACCTGGTCCTCATGGACATCGACATGCCGGGTCTCTCGGCCTTCGATGTCGCCCGTCAGATCCAGGATCGGTTGCCCGGCACCCAGATCGTCTTTCTATCCGCCTATGTGCGCGATGGATTCGTCGCCCAGGCGCTGGAGGTGCGCGCCAGCGGCTACCTCACCAAGGGGCAGAATCCGGAGGAGCTGATTGGCTGTCTGCGCCGGGTGATCGGCGGCGGCACCTGCTTCGCGCCCGAGGTGGAGGCGCGACTCGAGATCCGACCGGGCGGGGTGGGCCTGGCCCAGAAGCGGCGCAGCCGCCTCGAGCTCCTGACGGCGCGGGAGCGGCAGATCCTCGCTTACCTGGCCGACGGGATGTCGAAGAAGGAGATCGCCCGTCTCGACGGCACCAGTGTCAAGACGGTGGACCATCACTGCCAGCATGTCATGGAGAAGCTCGATCTCCACGATCGCGTGGAGCTGACCCGCTTCGCGATTCGTGAGGGGCTCGTAAGCGTCTGATATTGGTCCAGATGGGTTGGCTATAGGGCATTCGCCCCATTTCCCGGCGATGCATCTCGTCCTATGAATTAGGCGAGTTGAGGTTTCGCCAGAACGCCGCGCCGTGCACGGGGCGCGGCCGCGGTGCCACTGGCTTCACGATCGAGGCCAAGCCATGAGCAGAATCTTGTTAGCCTTTACCGTCATCGCGCTTACTGCCGGTCTCACCGCGGCCAGGGCGGACCACATGAGCCCCTGGGGGCCCGGCTGGGCGAACATGCCGAATGACATCCACAACACCCGCCTCGACACGCGGCTCGTGGACAATGAGGCCTTCCGCGACTTCGTGC
>JBLMWY010000329.1:0-5013 GCA_050257475.1 Bdellovibrio bacteriovorus | reverse complement strand
GGGGTTCGCTCTCGTTCACCCTGCATTTCGGGCACCACCCCAGGCATCCACGAAGGGAAGGGGCATCCCCGAAGCTGTCGCCTTGTCGTTTATCTCCTTCGTGAATTCCGTTCAGCCCTTGGGCTGCACGATCCTGGGTCCGCTGGGCGTGCCGAGGATCAGCACGTCCGCGGGGCGCAGGGCAAAGATGCCGACGGTGACCACCCCGGCGATGTTGTTGATCTGCTGCTCCAGCCGGGCCGGCTCCATGATCTGGAGGCCCTGGACGTCTAGGATCAGGTTGCCGTTGTCGGTGACGAAGCCCTCGCGCCACACCGGGGTCCCGCCGAGCTTGACCAGCTCCCGGCCCACGTAGCTGCGCGCCATGGGGATCACCTCCACCGGGAGCGGGAAGCGCCCCAGCACATCCACCAGTTTGCTCTCGTCGGCGATGCAGACGAAGCGCCGGCTGGCGGCGGCCACGATCTTCTCCCGGGTGAGGGCCCCGCCGCCGCCCTTGATGAGCTGCAGCTCGGCGTTGGACTCGTCCGCCCCGTCCACATAGAGGGCCAGCTCACCCACGGCGTTGAGGTCGTAGACCGGGATGCCGTGGCCCCGCATGCGCTGGGTGGACGCCTCCGAGCTGGAGACCGCCCCCTCGATGCGCCCCTTAATCCCCGCCAGGGCATCAATGAAGTGGTTGACGGTGGAGCCGGTGCCGACCCCGATGATGCCGCTCTCGACATAGGCCAGAGCCGCCTCGGCCGCCTGCCGTTTCATCTCGTCCTGGTTCATTCGCATGCCCTCCTGATGTTGCTGATTGGACGGGGCTATCATATACCCTCGTCGCGGGACCCGGGCCTCGGCCTAGCCCGTCTTCGCGGCCCTTGCCTCGGCCCATGGCCCTCGCTACTCGCCACTCTCTTCAAATGCCCGATTCCTACATCGAACGGATCCTGAAGGCGCGCGTCTACGACGTGGCCGAGGTCACGCCCCTGACGCTCGCCCATCAGCTCTCCGCGCGCCTCGGCAACCAGGTCTACCTGAAGCGCGAGGACCTGCAGCCGGTCTTCTCCTTCAAGCTGCGGGGCGCGTACAACAAGCTGATCCACCTCGACCCCGAGACGCGGGCGCGGGGAGTCATTGCCGCCAGCGCCGGAAACCACGCCCAGGGGGTGGCCCTCGGGGCGGCGAGGCTGGGGATCTCCGCCACCATTGTCATGCCCCGAACCACGCCGGCCATCAAGGTGCGCTCGGTCCGCGCCCTCGGCGGCAAGGCGGTGCTCCATGGCGACTCTTACGACGAGGCCTATGCCCACGCCATGGAGCTGGTGGCGGAGCGGGGACTGACCTTCCTGCACCCCTTCGACGACCCGGACGTGATCGCCGGCCAGGGGACCATCGGCATGGAGATCCTGCGCCAGCACCCGGAGCCCCCCTATGCCATCTTCGTGCCCGTGGGGGGCGGGGGCCTGATCGCCGGGATCGCCGCCTATGTGAAGTGGCTGATGCCGGAGGTGCGCATCATCGGGGTGGAGCCCGAGGAGGCCCCCACCCTGCACGCGGCGCTCGCGGCCGGGAAGCGGGTGGAGCTGGGGCAGGTGGGGCTCTTCGCCGACGGGGTGGCGGTGCGCCTCATCGGTCAGGAGACCTTCCGAATCGCCCGCCAACGGGTGGACGAGGTGGTGCTGGTCAGCACCGACGAGATCTGCGCCGCCGTCAAGGACATCTTCGACGACACCCGGGGCATCGCCGAGCCCGCCGGGGCGCTCGCGGTGGCCGGGCTCAAGCGCTACGTGGAGCGCACCGGCCTCCGCGGCCAGCACCTGGTGGCCATCGAGAGCGGGGCCAACGTCAACTTCGACCGGCTCCGACACATCGCCGAGCGGGCGGAGCTCGGCGAGCGGCGCGAGGCCCTGCTGGCGGTCGAGATCCCTGAGCGCCCGGGGAGCTTCCTCAGCTTCTGTCGGGTGCTCGGCAAGCGCCAGATCACCGAGTTCAACTATCGCTACGCGGATCCGGACCGGGCCCAGGTCTTCGTGGGGGTGGAGCTGGCCCGGGGGGACGAGGAGCGCGCCGAGCTGATCGCCCGGCTCCGGGAGAAGGGACTCGGAGTGCTCGACATGACCGAGAACGAGACGGCGAAGCTCCACATCCGCTTCATGGTGGGCGGCCACGCGACCGGCATCGACCAGGAGACCCTGGTGCGCTTCGAGTTCCCCGAGCGGCCCGGGGCCCTGCTCGACTTCCTCACCGGGCTCGGCAGGCGCTGGAACATCACCCTCTTCCATTACCGAAACCACGGGGCCGCCTATGGCCGCGTCCTGATGGGGCTCTCGGTCCCCCCCGGGGAGCGCGCCACCTTCCGGGCCTACCTCGGCACCCTCGGCTACCAGCACTGGGACGAGACGGACAATCCCGCCTATGGAATCTTCGCGGGCATTGCCGATCCGGCGTAGGTCGGGCTTCAGCCCGACTAGGACCTTGCAGGCGATCCGAGCGGTCGCTGTCGGGCTGAAGCCCGACCTACGGATCGAGGGGTGAGCCGTGGTCCCCCTCAGTCCTCGTCCAACTGCCGCTCGTAGCCCGGCGGCGGGGGTGTCCAGGCGCGCTCGGTGCGCTCGTGCAGATGGATCCGGTCTGCCGCCATGGCCTGCTGGAGGGTCCCGGCGTGCTCGCGGATGCGGGCCAGCAAGGCGCGGTTGCGCGACAGGTCGGGCTCCTGATCCCAGAGCCCGTACATCTGGTCCAGACCCTGGGCGTCATGCTGGCGGAAGGCGCGGACCATCTTCTCCACCTTGAAGGGGTGCACCCCGAGGGTCTTGAGGGTCTCGGCGCCGACCAGCAGCGAGGCATCGAAGACCTCCCGCACCGCCAGGTCCGCTCCGGCCCGCTTGAGCAGGTAGAGGTGGTTCACGTCGTAGGCCCGGGCCAGGATCCTGACCCGCGGGAAGTGCCGGTGCACGTGCTCCACGAGCTGGACCGACTTGTCCCGATCGTCGATGGCCACCACCAGGGCCCGCGCCTGCTCGATCCCGGCCGCGAGCAGCAGGTCGGGGCGGGAGGCGTCCCCGTAGTAGGTCTTGATCCCCAGCTGGCGCAGGATGTCGATCTGGGCCGCCTCGTGGTCGAGCACCACGGTGGGCACGTCGCTCGCCACCAGGAGCCGGTTGACGATCTGACCGAAGCGGCCCACGCCGGCGATGATCACCGTGCCCTGCTCCTCGATGGTGTCGGCCGCCCGCTCCCCGCGCTGGCCCAGGCGCGGGACCACGAGCCGCTCGTAGAGGATGAAGAGGACCGGGGTCAGCAGCATGGAGAGGGTGACCACCAGTGACAGGGTCTTGGCCAGATCTCCCGCGATCACGTGATTCTGGACGCTGAAGGCCAGCAGCACGAAGCCGAACTCCCCCGCCTGGGCGAGGCCCAGGGTCATCAGCCAGCCGTCCCTGGTCCCGAGCCTGAAGATGCGAGCCAGTCCAAGGAGCACCAGGGCTTTGAGGGCCATCAGACCCAGGGTCAGGGCGAGCACCCAGGCGGGGTCCCGGAGCAGCACGGCGAAGTCGATGCCGGCCCCCACGGTGATGAAGAAGAGCCCCAGCAGGAGCCCCTTGAAGGGCTCGATGTCGGATTCCAGCTCGTGACGGAACTCGCTGTCCGCCAGCACCACCCCCGCGAGGAAGGTGCCCAGGGCGGGGGAGAGGTCCACCAGGGTCATCAGCAGGGCGATGCCGACCACCAGCAGCAGGGCGCTGGCGGTGAAGACCTCCCGCAGGCGCGACTCGGCGATGAAGCGAAACAGGGGGCGGGAGAGGAAGTGGCCGCCGAGCACCACGGCGGCGATGGCCCCCAGCACCACCAGGGCATAGCCCCAGCCGGGCAGGCCGTCGACCAGGCTGAGTTCGGGGTGGGCGGCGGCATGGGCCCCCGCGCCGGCCGCCGTCGGATCCGCCAGCCCCGGGAGGGCCAGGAGAGGGATCAGGGCCAGCATGGGGATCACGGCGATGTCCTGGAACAGCAGGACCGAGAAGCTGGCCCGGCCCCCTTCCGTCTTGGTCAGGCCCTTCTCGTTCAGGGTCTGCAGGACGATGGCGGTGGAGGACAGGGAGAAGATGAGCCCGATCGCCAGGGCGCTGCCCCATTGGATGCCCAGAGGCAACAGGGCCGCGAAGATCAGGGCGGCGGTGACCGCGACCTGGAGGCCGCCCAGTCCGAGCAGGCGCGAGCGCATCCGCCACAGCAGTCTGGGCTCCAGCTCCAGCCCCACCAGGAACAGCATCATCACGACGCCGAATTCGGCGAAGTGCTGGATCTCCTCGGTCTCCGCGCCCACCAGACCGAGCATGGGCCCGATGAGGATGCCCGCGATCAGGTAGCCGAGCACGGAGCCCAGCCCCAGCCGTTTGGCGATGGGCACGGCGATGACCGCCGCGCAGAGATAGACGAAGACCGAGAACAGCATGCCGCCCATGGGTCAGGAACCTCGGATGATGGCGTCCAGGTCCGCGTTGAGACGCGGCAGGGCCTGGGCGGCCTTGATGTCCAGACGGTCGTCCCGCAGGGCCTCCAGCACCCGCACCCAATCCGCCACATGGCCCTCCAGCCGCCCCTCCTCCACCGCCGTGCGGGACCCGAAGAGGGCGAAGGGCGGCAAATAGACCATGCCGCACAGCAGCGCGGTCTGCTCCAGGGGGTGCAGCAGCTCGCGGATGGTGAAGTGGTTGTAGCCCTGGGCGCAGTAGGCGGGCTCGGGGCCGCCGGCGCTCAGGGCGCTGAAGAAGAGCTTGCCCTGGAGGACGGTGCCGCTCGACCCGTAGGCGAAGCCGTGCTCCAGCACCAGGTCCTGCCACTCCTTGAGGATGGCGGGGGTGGAATACCAGTAGAGGGGGTGCAGGAAGACCAGCACATCGCTGGCGACCAGCCGTGCCTGCTCCCGGTCCACGTCGATGGCCAGCGTCGGGTACTCAGCGTAGAGGTCAACCGCCCCCTCGCCCGGGCCGCCATGAGTGTTCCCGGGGTGGATCTGGTGGACCT
>JBLMWY010000328.1:0-4857 GCA_050257475.1 Bdellovibrio bacteriovorus | reverse complement strand
GGAAATCGTCCAATTCATCCAATCGAGCCGGCGGGGCCTCTGCTCCTTCGTTTGACTCCACCCATCCCCGCCGCCCGGAGTCCACACGCATGAAGATACTCGTCATCGGCGGCGGCGGGCGGGAGCACGCCCTGGCCTGGAAGGCCGCCCAATCCCCTCTGGCCGACAAGGTCTATGTGGCCCCAGGCAACGGTGGCACGGCCCTGGAGCCCCGGGTCGAGAACGTCCCCATCGCCGCGGACGACATCCCCGCCTTGGTCCGCTTCGCCTCCGAGCAGTCCATCGGCCTCACCATCGTGGGTCCCGAGGCCCCCCTGGTGGCCGGCGTGGTGGACGCCTTCGAGTCGGCGGGTCTCCCCTGCTTCGGCCCCCGCCGGGCCCCGGCCCAGTTGGAGGGTTCCAAGGCCTTCACCAAGGCCTTCCTGGCCCGCCACGGAATCCCCACCGCCGCCTACGGGACCTTCACCGAGCTCGCCCCGGCGCTCGCCTATCTGGAGCAGGTCGGCGCCCCCATCGTCGTCAAGGCGGACGGGCTCGCGGCAGGCAAGGGCGTGATCCTCGCCCAGGACCTCGACACCGCCCGCACGGCGGTCACGGACATGCTGGGGGCGGGCCGCTTCGGCGCCGCCGGCGCCCGGGTGGTGATCGAGGAGCTCCTGACCGGCGAGGAGGCGAGCTTCATCGTCCTGGCCGATGGCGAGCACTGCCTGCCCATGGCCAGCTCCCAGGACCACAAGGCCCGGGACGACGGGGACCGGGGGCCCAACACCGGCGGCATGGGCGCCTACTCCCCCGCCCCCGTGGTCACCCCCGAAGTCCACGAGCGGGTGATGGGGCAGGTCATCCGCCCCACCCTGCGGGGACTCGCGGCCGAGGGCATGCCCTATCGGGGCTTCCTCTATGCCGGACTCATGATCGGGGCGGACGGGACACCCCGGGTCCTGGAGTACAACTGCCGCTTCGGCGACCCCGAGACCCAGCCGATCCTGATGCGGCTCCAGTCGGACCTGGTCGCGCTCTGCCTCGCCGCCCTGGAAGGCCGGCTGGATCAGGCCCGGGCGGAGTGGGACCCGCGGGTGGCGCTCGGCGTCGTTATGGCCGCCGGCGGCTACCCCGACGCCTATGAGAAGGATCATCCGATCGAAGGGCTCGCCGGGCTGGACGCCCCGGACCTCAAGGTCTTCCACGCCGGGACCCGTCTGGCCGGCGACCAGATACTCACCGCGGGCGGCCGGGTACTCTGCGTCACCGCCCTCGGCGAGACGGTTCAGGCCGCCCAGGAGCGGGCCTACGCGGCGGTGCGCCAGATCCGCTGGGAAGAGGCCTACTGCCGCACCGACATCGGCCACCGCGCCATCGCCCGGGAGCGGGAGGACGGCTAGGGGCTGGTACTGCGCCACCGCGATGCGCGGCGACACCTTCGGTCTCGCCTGAGCCTTCACCATCAGAGCCGCCGAGCACGCGGCGGCCTGGGCCGCGGCCGACGTCCGGTCATCTTAAGCCCCTGGCGGGTAAAAGATTCGAGGTGAGCTTATGAAGGTGCGCTTCGGGATTCAGATTGTGCTGCTCGCGCTGCCCCTTGTCCTCGCCGGGGCGGCGCAGGCCGAGAAGGGCGACCTGGCCGGCTCCGCCGATCATCCCCTCGTGGGGCGCTACCAGGGGTCGATCATCAGCTTTCACGAGACCAAGGGCTACGAGGAGCTCAAGCTGCCGCGCAAGCCCGTCGAGCGCGGCCAGAAGGACAAGCCCGAGGAATGGCAAACCGCGCTCTCCGGAAGGCTCACCTCCATCCGTTACGAGGGCCCCGAGGGCCGATCAATCCTCGAGGTCATGCGCAACTACAAGTCGGCGCTGGACACCCAGGGGTTCCGGATCCTCTTCTTCTGCAATGGCGCCAAGGAGTGCGCGCCCGGCGGATCGATCTCCACCTTTTGGGATGCCGCAAAGGGACGGGTGGGCCTGCCAACCACCTGAAACACCAGCATCTATCTGCTGGCGGAGCGCGATGCCGCCGAAGGGCGCGTGACCGTCGGCCTGCTCGGGGTGGAGACCAAGGCCACCGCCTCCCGGCCCTTGACGCCCCACGTGGCCATCACGGTGGTCGAGGCCAAGCCGCTGGAGGCCGACAGGATCGCCGTGGTGGAGACCAGCGCCATGGAGCAGGCGCTGGAGCGCGACGGCAGGATCGCGATCCATGGCATCGACTTCGATTTCGACCGGGCGCAGAACAAGCCCAAATCCGAGCCCCAGACCGAACAACCTCTCGCTCTCCCAGCGGCGGGCCAAGGCCGTGGCTGACGCGTTGGTGGCGGCCCACGGAATCGCACGCGAACGCCTGACCCCCGCGGGCGGCGGAATGATCGCCCCGGTTGCCTCGAACCGAACCGACGCAGGGCGGGCCAAGAACCGGCGCCTGGAGATTGTGGAGCTGCACTCGGAGGGCTAGGGATCGAGCGGGGCCCGCGAAGGCCGTCGCGGGCGCGCGCCCCGATCGCCGCGGCTGCCGGCCGCTCACGCGCCGGCGTATCACCCACCCGGAGAAACGTCGCCTGAGATCCCCGCCTCGCCACGGGCCCTTGGCACCCGGCTGTCCGCGCCGGGCAAGGGCACCGGTGATCGGGCCTCGCGATGCCCCAGCCCCTCAAACCGCCCTCCCCCGTCCCCAATCCCGATCCAGGGTGAGGAAGGTCATGGGGAAGGCATTGCGCCCATCCGCCGGGTGCTCGGCCCGCTCCCGCTCCACCCAGTCCTGGGGGTCCCAGGCGGGGAAGCGGGTGTCACCCTCGATCTCGGCGTGGACCAGGGTGAGATAGAGCCGATCCGCCGTGGGCAGGGCCTGCGCATAGAGCGCCGCCCCGCCGATGATCAGCAGCTCTGGCACCGGACCCGCGGCGGCGATTGCCTCCTCCAGGGAGTGGACCAGGGTGCAGCCCTCGGCGCGATAGGCGGGTTCCCGGGTCAAGACCAGATGGCGGCGCCGTGGGAGCAACCCCGGCAGCGACTCCCAGGTGCGCCGCCCCATGAGGATAGGCTTGTCCAGGGTGAGGCGCTTGAAGTGGGCCAGATCCGCGGGCAGGTGCCAGGGCAAGCGGTTGCCGCGCCCGATGACCCCGTTGTCGGCCACCGCGGCGACCAGAGCAAGGCGGGGGGATCGGAGCATTCTCGAACGGACACCTCGAGCGGACAGAAATAAAGGAATCCGACTCCTTTTCCTTGCATTACGTCATCCCAGACGGCCTATCCCCTCCATGTCGAGGGGCGGTTGCGCCTATGTTAGCGCCATTCCGCTCTGAGCCCATTTCCGAGATGGGCACCCGGCTCATCGCGGACCGGCTCACCCCTTTCCCTCGCCCGGCTCGGACCCAATCTCCTTCGTCGGGCCCGCCGGATGCCGCGACGGCGAGGCCCGCGCCAAACCAACGACGCGGCGGCACACCACCGGAGGAGATCCACCATGAGTCAGATTCTCGACGAGGTCCTGGCAGCGAACGCCGGCTACGCTCAGAGCTTCGACAAAGGCCACCTGCCCATGCCGCCGGGCCGGCACTTCGCCATCCTAACCTGCATGGATGCGCGCCTTGACCCCGCCAAATACGCAGGTCTGGCGGAGGGTGACGCCCATGTGATCCGCAATGCAGGCGGCCGCGCCAGCGACGACGCCATCCGCTCCCTGGTCATCTCCTACAAGCTCCTGGGGACGCGGGAGTGGTTCGTCATCCACCACACCGACTGTGGCATGGAGACCTTCACCGACGAGATCATGCGCGGACTCCTGGCCAGCAGCCTGAAGACCGCCTCGGTGGACGCCTCCGGCTGGCATGACTCGGGAGAGGGCCCGGGCTCCGCCGAGGGCAATTTCATCGACTGGCTGACCATCAAGGACAACGCCCAAAGCGTGGTCGATGACGTCACCCGCATCCGCCGCCACCCCTTGGTGCCCAAGGACATCCCGATCTACGGCTACATCTACGACGTCAAGTCCGGCCGCCTGGTGGAGGTCCCTCAGGCGACCGCGGCAGGGCGCGCGGGCTGAGACCAATCACCGGCCGACCCTCAGGAGCGGCGTCGCCGCGGCTTGAGGGTCGCCGCCACTCGCTGATGGCGGGGATCTTCATTCCCGGCCACCTCTCTCCCTCGCACCGAACCAGCCCCTCGGCGCATCCTGAGACCAGGATCTCCAACGTCGCCTTCGACGAATCCCTCACCTCGGCCACCCATGATCACGCCCGCGCTTGGGGCAGAACTATCTCCACCTGCCAGACCCCGCCACCCAGGCCCATTTCCGCGAGAGCGAGTGGTGGCTGCAGAACGAGATCACTCAGGTCAGGGTCCACCTACTCCAGTGGCCTTGCCCCGCATGCTCGCCCAGGTCGCCGCCATCGCCACCCTGGTGACGCTGCCATGAGTAGCGAGAGGCCATCCCGCTTCGCCCTCGCGACACCTCGAGGCCCGGCGCCGATCCCAAGAAGTACGGGGCCCCCAAGCCGGCCTCAATTCAAGTCGAACCCCACCGAACCCAACCCGCCCTCCCCTCGCCTGGTTCCCGCGTAGGCGGATGCCCGCAGGGCGATCCGCCACATTCCCGCGGACGGCCATGACGGATCCCCGCTCAGAGGTCCGCTCCGTGCCTGGCCCGGTGCCCAGAACAAGAAGAGACCGCCGAAGCGGTCTCGATGGGCGTCACAAGCCGATAGCCCCAGACAACCCCGTCCCTGGGGTGACGCTCCTGGTTGGGTGGTTGCGCCGAAGGGGGTTTGGCTTATGCCACCTCAAACAAGGGCGGAATCGCTATCGCGGTCCGCCCGACGCAGGCTTGCGCCACTCCGGGGTCCACTCCGGGGTCCATCGCAGAATGCC
>JBLMWY010000327.1:0-3541 GCA_050257475.1 Bdellovibrio bacteriovorus | reverse complement strand
CCGGTACACGGTCCCTGCCGGCATGCCCTCGATCTGGGCCCGCAACAGGGCGGCCAGGGCGTCGCCATCAATCCCTAGGCGGCCGGCCTCGAGCCGGTCCACCACCAGGTTCAGATATTGGGCCCCGTCGTTGCGCGGGGTGTAGACGTCTTGGGCCCCCGCGATACCTTCCAGGACCGCCACCACCGACTCGGCGGTGCGGTTGAGCTCCGTCTGATCGGGTCCAAAGATCTTCACCGCCAGGTCGCCCCGCACCCCCGTCAGCATCTCCGACACCCGCATCTCGATGGGCTGGGTGAAGGCGTAGTCCACCCCAGGGAAGCGCTCCAGCACGGCGCGGATGCGCTCGGTGAGTGTCTCCTTGTCCGGCACCGTCCACTGCTCCCGGGGTTTCAGGACCAGGAAGCTGTCGGTCTGATTGAGACCCATGGGGTCCAGTCCCAGCTCGTCGGAGCCGGCCCGGGCGACGATTCCGGAGACCTCGGGCACCTCCTCGAGGATGGCCCGCTGCACCCGTTGGTCGATGGCGATCGACTCGGCTAGGTTGATGGACGGCAGCTTTTCCAACTGCACGATCAGGTCACCCTCGTCCATGGTGGGCATGAAGGCCTTGCCGATGCGGGTGTAGAGGATCCCCGCCCCCACCAGCAGGGCCAGGGCGACCCCGACGACCAGCCACTGATGGCGCAGGGCCCAGGCGAGGGCCGGCCGGTAGATCAGGATGAGCTGGCGCACCAGCCAGGGCTCACCATGCCCCCCACGACCCAGCAGGAAGGAGGCGAGCACCGGGATGACGGTCAGCGACAGGAGGAGCGACGAGAGCAGGGCAAAGACGATGGTCAGCGCCACAGGACCGAACAGCTTGCCCTCCAGCCCCTCCAGGGTGAGCAGCGGGAGGAAGACGATGACGATGATCAGGATGCCCGAGGCCACCGGCACCGAGACCTCCCGGGTGGCCCGGTAGATCAGGTGCAGCCTGGGGATGCGCCCGCCCCCCTCGGGACGCGTCGCGAGCTGGGTGACCACGTTCTCCACCACCACCACGGCGGCGTCCACCAGCATGCCGATGGCGATGGCGAGCCCCCCGAGCGACATCAGGTTGGCGGAGAGCCCGAATTGCTTCATCAGGATGAAGGTGGCCAGCGCCGCCAGCGGCAGGATCAGGGCCACGGTGAGTGCCGCCCGCAGGTCACCCAGGAACAGCACCAGGAGCACCAGCACCAGGACGATGGCCTCCATGAGGGCCTTGGAGACCGTGTGCACGGCCTTGTCCACCAGCACCCCGCGGTTGTAGAAGACCTCGACGGAGACCCCCTGGGGAAGCCCAGGCTTGAGCTCCTCGAGCTTCGCCTTCACCCCCTGCACCACGGAGCGGGCATTGGCCCCCCGCAGCCCCAGAACCAGACCCTCGATCGCCTCGCCGCTGCCGTTGCGGGTCACGGCCCCGTAGCGGGTCAGGGCCGAGAGTCGCACCTCGGCGATATCGGCCAGCCGCACCGGTTGCTGGGCGTCGCCGCCCACGACGATGGCGGCCACGTCGTCCAGGGTGCGGATGGCCCCTTCGCTGCGCACCAGCAGGACCTCCTCCCCCTCGTCCAGGCGTCCGGCCCCGTCGTTGCGGTTGTTGGCCCCGATGGCGGTCTCCAGGTCCCCAAGCCGGATGCCGTTGGCGGCCATGCGGGCGTTGTCCGGCATCACCTCGAAGGTGGTCACGAACCCACCGAGTGAATTGACGTCGGCCACCCCGGGCACGGAGCGCAGGGCCGGGCGGATGGTCCAGTCGAGCAGGTCGCGGCGCTCGGCGAGGGTGAGGTCCCCGCCCTCGATGCTGAACATGAACATCTCGCCCAGTGGGGTGGTCATGGGGGCCATGCCGCCGCTCACCCCCGCCGGCAGATCACCCCAGATGGCGGTGAGGCGCTCGGCCACCTGCTGGCGCGCCCAGTAGATGTCCGTGCCCTCGGCGAAGTCCACGGTGATGTCGGTCAGGGCATACTTGGCGATGGAGCGCAGCATGGTCTGGCGCGGGATGCCAAGCATCTCCACCTCGATCCGGCTGGTGATCCGCGACTCCACCTCCTCCGGCGTCATCCCTGGGGCCTTGACGATGATCTTGACCTGGGTGCTGGAGACGTCCGGGAAGGCGTCGATGGGGGTCTGCTGGAAGGCGCTCCAGCCGCCCCCGATGAGGAGCAGCACCGCCAGCAGCATCAGCAGCCGCTGGGTGAGGGCGAACTGGATTAGGCGTGCGAGCATGGGTCTGAGCTCACTGCGCGGCGCCCAGCCAGGCGGCCTTCAGCGCCACCACCCCGCTTACCGCCACCCGATCCTGGGGCCCCAGCATGTCGGCGGGGTCGCCACCGGACACGCTGGCCACCACGGCGCTCCGCTCCTCCTCCGCGAGGACCGTGACCGGCAGGGCGGCGAACCCGCCCTCGCGGGCCACGAAGAGATAGGCGGCACCGGCGTTGCGCACCACCGCGGCGGCGGGCACTCGCCAGCCGGTCGCGTCGGCGGTGCTGGTCAACTGCACCTCCACGAACTGGCTGGGCCTCAGTCGCTCCGTGCCTTCCGTGACCTCGGCGCGCACCAGCACCCCCTGATCCTCCTCATGGACCATGCGCCCGATGGTGATGATGGTCCCCTGGGTATCGACCCCGGGCAACAACACCCGGCCCCCCACCTTCAGGGCCTCGACCCGGTCCACCGGCACATGCACCTCCACCCACAGGGGTCGCAGCTCCGCCACCCGATAGAGGGGCGCGGCGGCCGCCACCGCCTGACCCGTGCTCACCATCTGCTCCAGCACCACCCCGGCGATGGGGGCATGCACCGGCAGGGCGCTGCTGAGCTGACGGGTACGCGTCAGGGTGTCGATGTCTTCCTCCGATAGGCCGGCGAGTCCCAGGAGCTGGCGGCGCTGCTCCACCTGGGTGGCCAGCTCGCGCTGCTTGGCCTGGGTCTCGAGCAGTCGCCGCTCCGCGATCACCCCCTCCTTGTAGAGCATCTGATCGCGCTTGAGCTCGCTCTCGGCCAGCGCCAGGCGGGTCACCGATTCCAGGTACTGGCTCTGGGTGTCCACCAGCTCGGGGCTCTTGATCTCGGCCAGCACCTGGCCGGCGGTGACGTGCTCGCCCTCGGCCACCAGCAGGGCCGCGAGGACGCCGCTCTGGGGGGCGGAGACCACCCGCATCTGGGGGTTGGGCACCGTGACTTTGGCGGGATAGCGCCGGGTCAGGGTCTCGCCGGCGGCCTGGGGCGCCGCCAGCTTGATGCCGAAGGCGTTCTGCTGAGCGGGATCCACGGGGATCAGGTCCACCGCGCTCGCCGGTGCGCTCGACACCACGGCGAACGCCAGTCCCGCCAGGACAGCGCCCCAAGATCCCTGCCGCCTGGGTCGCGGGCCCGACCAGCGCGGGGGAGCGGCGTCGCGTCGCGCCGGGGGGGCGCTCCGGCCGATCGAGGTTTCCGAGTGTCGCTGAAGGCGATTCATTCCCGTACCACAACCCCGGCCGGGGTGTTTAGCGCCGCGGCGCGCCCC
>JBLMWY010000326.1:0-4107 GCA_050257475.1 Bdellovibrio bacteriovorus | reverse complement strand
CGACCGCACCTGCACGGCCGAGGCCAGCACCGGGTCGGTGGGGGCCAAAATGGCACCTAGCAGGATGGCTGCCCCGAGCGGCAGACCGAGCGCCACCACCGCCACTGCGGCGACCAGCGCTACCGTCACCATCATCGATGCGAAAGCCAGCCGCACCGGCAGCCACCAGTCGCGATGGGACAGGGGCAGGCTGAGCTTGAGCCCGACCGAGAACAGCGAGATCAGAACTGCCGCCTCCGCCAGCCGCTCCACGAGCGGGGCATGGGCCGCGGGGTCAGGGGTCAAGATCCCCGCTGCCCCCGGCCCCAGGCAGAAGCCCACCCCCAGATAGATCATGGCGGCGCTCAGGGGTAGGCGTTGCAACAGCGTGCCCGTTAAGACCATCGCGATCAGGAGCGCGCCGAAGAGCAGTGTCCAAATCTCGAAGGTCATGTGGGACAGTCGGACTCAGTCCGCCAACAGGGCCTTGGCATCGCCGAGCCCGATCGGATATGTGAGTTTGAGCCGGCCCTGGCCCTGTCGGATCAGGGCCTCGAGAACGGGAGGTGTGGCCCCACTCGTTCGGCGGTCCCCTGGGTGGTCGTTGAGGTGTGGTGATGGAATCGAAATATCCTCTTTAGTAAGGCACGCTCACGACGACCCTGTGCTCACGTCGGTCATCGACAACGGCGATCGCCTGGCCCTCCTGCTCGAGGCCATCGACCGTCACCCGTGTCTCACCGGGTGTTGCGTCGTCGCCGGTAAGGGTCTGCACGATATGGATGTGATAGACCGTCTCGCGAAACCGGTAGTGAATCGTCAGGGTGTCCCAGTGCGCGGGCAGACGCGGCGTGACCGATAGCCGGTCCGCCTCCAGCCGCAGGCCCAGCAGGGATTCGGCGATGAGCCGGTACATCCATCCGGCCGAGCCGGTGTACCAGGTCCAGCCGCCGCGACCGGTGTGGGGCTCCACCGCATAGAGGTCGGCCGCCATGACGTACGGCTCGACCCTGTAAGTCTCCATGGATTCCCGTGATTTCGCGTGATTGACCGGGTTGATCATGGTGGTCAGCTCCCAGGCCCGCGCGCTGTCACCCAGGGCAGCGAACGCCATTGCCGCCCAGATTGCGGCGTGGGTGTATTGGCCGCCGTTCTCGCGTACACCCGGCACATAGCCCTTGATATAGCCGGGGTCCAGGTCCGACTGGTCGAAGGGGGGATCGAGCAGCTGGATGAGCGCTTGGTCGCGGCGCACCAGGCGTTCGTCCACCGCGTCCATGGCCACGCGCGCCCGCTCGGTGCCGGCAACACCGGACAGCACCGCCCAGCTTTGGGAGATGGAGTCGATCTGGCATTCGGCGCTGTCCGCCGATCCCAGCGGCGTGCCGTCGTCGAAGTAGGCACGGCGGTACCAGCCGCCGTCCCAGCCGTGCCGCTCGATGTTCCCGCCCAGGCGCTTGGCCTCGGCCGCGCAGAAGTCGGCGAAGGTGGGGTCATCGCGCAGGCCGGCCAGGGCCCCGAACTGGCGCAGCACCTCGCTCAGGAAGAACCCCAGCCACAGGCTTTCCCCCTTGCCACCGATCCCGACGCGGTTCATGCCGTCGTTCCAGTCGCCGGTGCCGATCAGCGGCAGACCGTGGGGGCCGAGCCGGAGCCCATGCCGGATGGCCCGCACGCAGTGCTGGTATAGGCTCTCAGTGGTCTCGGAGCAGGTGGGCAGGTCATAGTAGGAGTCGTCGTCCGGATTGAGCGGGCGCCCTTCTAGGAACGCGACAGGCTCATCCAGCACGCCGGTGTCGCCGCTGCACAGCACATAGCGGCAGGTGGCCAGGGGCAGCCACAGGTAGTCGTCGGAACAATGGGTTCTGACACCGCGGCCGGAGGGGGGGTGCCACCAGTGCTGGACATCCCCTTCCAGGAATTGCCGACCCGCGCACAGGAGCAGCTGGGCGCGCAGCAGGCCGGGCTCGGCATGCACCAGTGCCATCGCGTCCTGAAGCTGGTCGCGGAAGCCGAAGGCGCCGCCCGACTGGTAGTAGCCGCTGCGCGCCCAGAGGCGACAGGCCAAGGTCTGGTAAAGCAGCCAGCCATTGGCCAGCACGTTGAGGGACTCGTCGGGCGTCTGCACGTTGACGGCCCCGAGGCTGTGGCTCCAGTACTGCCAGACCGCCTCCAGTGCCCGCCGCGCGGCGTCGGCGCCGCGGAAGCGATGGACGAGCCCGTTGGCGTCATCGCCGCCCGGCACGCCCCCCAGGCCGAGCCTGAAGGTGATCTCGCGCTCCTGCCCGTCGGCGAGGTCGAACCCCACCTGGATCGCGGCGCAGGGGTCCAAGGCGCCACCGAGCCTGCCGGACAGGTGGGTGCGGGCCAAGGCCGCCGGGCTCTCCAGGCTGCCGTTGCGGCCGATGAACTCGGCGCGGTCGCAGCTGACGGTCCGATTCGGGTCGTCCACGTCGAAGAAGGCGACCCGGCCGGGAAACTCGGTGTTGTAGGAGTTGCGTGCGTAGAGAGCGCCGCTGTAGGGATCGACCTCGGTGCTGACGTGCATGGCGGTTCGCTCGCGCAGGTCGCCCAGCACCCATTCCACATAGCCTGTGGCGGACAGCCGGCGCGGACGCCCGGAGGCGTTGGCCACCTTCAGCACGGCGAACTTGACCGCGGCGTCCACCGCCACATAGACCCAGAGCTCCGAGCGAATCCCGCCCTCGGTGTGCTCGAACACGCTGTAGCCGAATCCGTGCCGACTGATGTAGGGCGTCGCGCCGGGTCTCGGCAGCGGCGTCGGCGACCAGAAACGGCCGCTTTCTTCGTCGCGCAGGTAGAAGGCCTCACCGCTCCGATCGGACACCGGGTCATTGTGCCAGGGGGTGAGTCGAAGCTCATGCGCGTTCTCGCCCCAGGTATAGGCCTGGCCGCTCTCCGAGAGCACGCTTCCGAACCCGGGATTGGCGAGCACATTCACCCAGGGCGCCGGCGTTCGCTGTCCGGGCCTGGTGCTGATGACATACTCGCGCCCATCCGGGGTGAAGCCGCCGATGCCGTTGGACAGGATCAGCTCGCGTGGCGGCAACTCGAAGGCGGCGGGGGTGTCATCCTGTGCGGGTCGGCTGGGCACGAGGCCCGGAACACGCACTTGGGCGGCTCCCGGCCGGTTGACCTGCTCAGCCAGGGTGCCCTGGCTGTCGCTCAGGACGACGCGGGCGACCGCCTGGAACAGGGTGCGGTCTTCCTCCGAGATCTGCTCTGCCGAGCGCACGAAGATGCCCCCGGGCCGCTCCATGACCTGTTCCTGCCCAACGGACACCAGCCCCAGGATCTGATCCTGCAGCACCTGACGGTAACCGGCACGGTCCTCGTTCCAGATCACCAGGTCCACGGCCAGCCCCTTCAAACGCCAGTAGGCATGGGCCTGGATCAGCTGACGCACCAGCTCGATGTTGGCCTGGTCGCCGATGCGCAGAAGGACGATCGGCAGATCACCGGAGACGGCGTAGCCCCACAGGCCCGATTGCCCGCGCCGGTTCTGCATCAGCACGCTGCTGTCGGCGCGCAGCCCGGCGTGGGCGTAAATGACCGAGTTGGCCAGGCGCCCGTAGAGCTGCGCGTCCGCATCATTGGCGTTGATCTGGCGCAGCACCACCTGAGCGTGGGTCCAGGCCAGGTCGAAGACACGGTCGGCGAGGGGGCGGTCGTGATATTTCTCGACCAGGCCCATGACCGCGTCGCGGCTGTCGCCGATGCCGTACACGAGGTCCACGCTGGCCGATCGGCCCGGATCCAGGCGGATTCGACAGCGGCTCGCCACGACCGGATCGAGCACGGAGCCCTGACTTCCGGATAGCGCCGTGTCATCCGCGATCGCCTGGGGCGCGGCGGTGGTGCGGCCTCGGCCGAGGAATCGGGCGCGGTCGGTCTCGTAGGAAAGCCCGCCGACTTCCCCGTCGTGGACGGCCATCAGGTGGAACATCCAGGGCACCGGCTCGTCGCGCGAGCGGGGCCGGCGGGTGCACAGGATGGCGTGCCGTGCCTCGACGATCTCGGTCTGGACGAAGAGATTGCTGAACGCCGGGTGCAGTGCGTCCGCGGCGGGTGGGGCGAGCACCACCTCCGCATAGCTCGTGATGTCGA
>JBLMWY010000325.1:0-5965 GCA_050257475.1 Bdellovibrio bacteriovorus | reverse complement strand
CTCGAGATCATCCTGCGCGGCCGCGACCCGCGCGACGCCTGGGCCTTCGCCCAGCGCATCTGCGGCGTCTGCACCCTGGTGCACGGCATCGCCTCGGTGCGGGCCGTCGAGGACGCGCTGCGCTGGGAGATCCCGCCCAACGCCAACCTGGTCCGCAACCTGATGATCGCGGCGCAGTACGTGCACGACCACGTCATGCACTTCTACCACCTGCACGCGCTCGACTGGGTCGACGTCGTCTCGGCGCTGCAGGCCGACCCGGCCGCGACCAGCACGCTGGCGCAGTCGATCAGCGGCTACGCGCGCTCCTCGCCCGGCCACTTCGCCGACGTACAGAAGAAGGTGAAGGGACTCGTCGAGAGCGGCCAGCTCGGCATCTTCGCCAACGGCTACTGGGGTCACCCGGCCTACAAGCTGCCGCCCGAGGCCAACCTGATGGCGGTGGCCCACTACCTGGAGGCCCTGGCCTGGCAGCGGGACGCCGCCCGCCTGCACGCCATCTTCGGCGGCAAGAACCCCCACCCCAACTTCGTGGTGGGCGGGGTCGCCTCCCCCATCGACCTCAACTCCGACTCCGCCATCAACGCCAAGCGGCTCGCGGAGGTGCAGACCGTCATCGCCTCCATGCGCCAGTTCGTGGACCAGGTCTATGTCCCGGACACCCTGGCCATTGCCGGCTTCTACCCGGACTGGGCCGAGCGCGGCGAGGGGCTGGGCAACTTTCTCTGCTACGGAGACCTGCCGGAGAAGGGCATCCAGGACCCGGCGAGCTTCCTGTTCCCACGCGGGGTCATCCTCAACCGGGACATCTCCACCATCCACGAGGTGGACCTGTACGACGACGCCCAGATCCAAGAGTTCGTCAGCCACTCCTGGTACGACTACACCGGCGGCAAGGAGACCGGGCTCCACCCCTACGCGGGCGAGACCAGCCTCAACTACGACGGGCGCGGTGGCGTGAAGCCCCCGTTCACCCAGCTCGACGTGACCGACGGCTACTCTTGGCTCAAATCGCCACGTTGGAAGGGCCATGCGGTGGAGGTCGGCCCCTTGGCCCGTATGCTGCTCCTCTACGCCGACACTAAGGCCGCCGCCCACCCCCAAGCCAAGGAGCTGGTGGACATGAGCCTGGCGAAGCTGAACCTGCCGGTGCGGGGCCTCTTCTCCACCCTGGGGCGCACTGCGGCGCGCACCCTGGAGACCAAGATCGTCGTGGACGCCATGCAGGGCTGGTACGACGACCTGGTGGCCAACATCAAGTCCGGCGACTCCCGCACCTTCAACGAGACCCTGTGGGATCCCTCCACCTGGCCCCGGGAGGCCAAGGGTGCCGGTTTCATGGAGGCCCCGCGGGGGGCCCTCGGTCATTGGATCGTAATCAAGGACGGGCGCATCGAGAACTACCAGGCGGTGGTCCCCTCCACCTGGAACGCCGGCCCCCGGGACCCCCAGGCCCAGCCAGGCGCCTACGAGGCGGCCCTGGAGGACAACCACCAGCTCGCCGACGTGAAGCAGCCGGTGGAGATCCTGCGCACCATCCACTCCTTCGACCCTTGCATCGCCTGCGCCGTGCACCTCTCCGATCCCGAGACCGGCGAGAAATTCGAGGTCAAGGTGACCTGATCGCGCCGCGGTGCCGGGTGGCGCCGCCCCACAGATTAGAGAAGCCGAGGGCCGCGCATGCGGCCCTTTTTGGTTACGACGGACGAGCCCTCAAACCCCGCCAGGCCCCTTCCCCGCTCGCGGCATCGCCTGCACGCGCACCCCTCGCCGGTTCCAGCGACCGGCCTCGGGGCTCAGGGCGCGGCTCCTGGCGATCGCGGCGGTTGCGTCTGAGACTCTCAGCTAGGGGGACTGATCATCGCCAGCAAGGCAGGGACCCCCAGGGGCCCGAGCGCGGCCACGATCACCGTCAGTATCCCGAGCACGAGGTTGACGCCCATCAGGTGACGGATGCGCGCGAACTCCGCGCTCGCCTCACGCCAAGATTCCCGCTCCACCGCAAGGCGCATGCGTCCAAATGGCGTCAGATACAGATACACGAAGACCAGCGTCATGATCGCGGCCGTGCCCATCATGACGTGGACGTGGGCACCGAGCTTCCCGTTCAGCATGAAGATCGACACCCAGCCACCGGTAACCCACAGGACCACGACGCACAGCCAGACCCAGGGAAAGAAGCGTCGAAAGACCCCCAAGGCCACCTGTATCCGCGCCGGCGGCTCCAAGGTGAGCTTTAGGGTGGGACGCAGGGCGAAATGGGCGAAGAACATGCCGCCCACCCAGATGACGCCGGCCAACTGGTGCAGGGCAAGTGGGACGCCGAATAACAAGTTCAAATCAGCACTCCTTATGGAACTGCGGCTTGCGGACAGTAAAAGGCTTCGGGCCGGCCGAGCGGACAAAAGAACCCCCCTCAGTCGAGGGCCGGCATGGCCTCCAGCCCCCCGCACCCTCCCGCGGCCCCCTCGTCCATCAGTACCTTGGCGGGTGACAAGGACGCGACGCGGGCAACCGGCAAGTCCTCGCCGCGACGCCAGGCGGCCACAGCCTCGCGCTTGTCGGGCCCGGTGATCAGGATCAGCATCTCGAGGCAGTCGGACAAGGCCCTTGGGGTCAGGGACACCCGTTCCGGCGGTGGCTTGGGCGCCCCCTGGACGGGAATGACCAGGGGTCCGTCCGGCACCGGTTGACCCGGGAACAGGCTCGCCGTATGCCCATCCTCGCCCATGCCGAGCAGCACCAGGTCGAAGGGCAAGAAGGCGGCGATCACCCTCTGATAGGCGGCGGCTGCCGCCTCCGCCCCCAGCTCGGCCGGAATCCAATGGATGTTCGAGGTCGGGATTGGGACTGTATCGAGGAAGGTGCGAGTGGCCGCCACGCTATTGCGCCCCGCGTCGGAGGGCTCGAGGCACCGTTCGTCCCCCAAGAAGATGTGCCAACGGTCCCAGTCTGCCGCTTGACCCACGAGTAGAGTGTAGGCGGCGAGGGGGGTTCGGCCGCCGGCCAGGACCAGGGCGAAGCGTCCCCGCACGGCGATGGCGCTATCGGCCGCCGCCAGGATCTCGCGGGCGGTCTCCGCGGCCACTTCAGTGGCGCTCGAGAGACACCTGACCTGGATCGACCGATTTGGCATCATCCGCCCCTCTCGCGATTCCCCGACGGGTTTGGGACACAGGCCCCTTCAACTGACGTGACGCCCATGGACCCCATGAAGATCCTTTTGGTTGACGACTCCAAATCAGCCCGCTACGCGCTGCGGCTCCAGCTTCAGCGTCACGGCGTGGAGGTAGACACGGCAGACTCCGCCGAATCCGCCTTTGAGCTGCTCAAGGGGGAGCTCCCGGACGCCATCCTGATGGATCACATGATGCCGGGACTCAACGGCTTCGAGGCCCTGGAGGTCATCCGGGAAGACCCCCGCACCGCGCACCTCCCGGTGGTGATGTGCACCTCGCACGAAGATGCAGATTTCGCCGCCGCGGCGGAGCGCAAGGGCGTGGTAGGGATCTTACCCAAGTCAGGCGCCCCGGAGAAACTCCCGGCGATCCTCGCCAAGCTGCGGGATACCATTCAGGTGCCAAACCTGATCCCCGGGCAGTCTCCTTCAGCCGGTGGTCCCCAGCCACGCGCCTCGAAGACCGAGGGTACGGGGGGGGCCGCCCAGCCGCCTCGGCGCCCAGACTCGGAGGAGGGCCACGTCGACGAGGCGGAGGTCATGGCGCGACTCGACGAGCGGATCGCGACCCGGATCACGGCCCTGCTCGACGACCTACGACGCGACCTGAGCGAGCGGCTCATGGCCGAGGTCCAGCGGCTGCTGGATTCGGGGCTGCAGGGCGAACGCCAGGTGTTGGAGCAACGCCTCACGGCCGAGCGCGGGACCTTGGATGACCGCCTGGAGGAGGGGCATCGCGGGCTCGAGGCCACGATCGAAACCGCAATGCGCGCGCACGAGACGGCGGCGGCCGAGGCCCGGGAGGCCCAGATCCATGCCCTCTCCGAACGCCTGAGCAAGGAGGTCCTGCCAAGCCTCGTCAAGGTCGAGCTCGAGGCTGAGCGCGGTCAGATCATGGACCTTGTTGCCCAGTACCTGCGGGAGCTCGGACCCCAGCTACGAGGTGACGAGCAGCGCGAGGCCCAGCGGATCGCCTCCCTCGAGGGGGCTATGGCGAGCAAGGCGGCGGAGATCGCCCGCCGGGAAGCCGAGGCAGCGGCCGAGTCCGTCCTCAGCCGTCAACGGCCCCAGGTCGAGCCAGCGCCGCCGCCACGCCCCGCCATGACGGGGATCTACCTCGCCATCCTTGCCGCAGCCATCGCGGGTATCGGGGCCGCCGCCGCGGTCTATATCCTGGTGAGCTGAAGGAGGCCGTCCGGGCTTCCCCCACCGATCGCCGTCGCAGGGCAGGACGCGGCCGGCGCCGCTTGACGCCCTGGTCAGGAGCGTCGACACTGCGGCGGCGGATCCCCTTAGGATCCCCGGGGTCCCAAAGTCCGGCTGCGTGAGCAGCCCGGGACCTGTCGCGGAGTCCGGCCCTAGACCCCAGGCCGCACCCACACCCAATAGGAGGTTTGAACCGTGGCACAGACCATGTCCGAGATTCTCAACCCGGGCTCTATGACCCACGACCCCGATTTTCCACAGGCACCCAGCGACTGGAGCCGCGCCGCCGCGGAGTCCGCGGCCCAGGCCGACGGCATCCAGTTGACGAACGATCATTGGGGCGCGATCCGAGCCCTCCAGGGCTACTTCGCCACCCACGAGCGACCCAACGTGCGGGAGCTCCACGACGCCCTCGACGAGGCCTTCCATTCGAAGGGCGGGCTCAAGTATCTCTATGGCCTCTTCCCCGGTGGCCCGGTCGCCCAAGGCTGCCGATTCGCCGGGCTCCAGGCGCCCTCAGGGGCGGCCGATAAGTCATTTGGCAGCGTTCAATAGCCCACGCGGGGGCCCGCCCGGGTGGGGCGCAAGGCCTCCCAGATCCCCGAGATGGCCGGCATCTGCCGGCCTTCGCTTTTCGGGCCCACCGAGCCCAGGACGCACCGCGCTTAGCGCCGAGGATCCCCCCAGGCGCACCCATGTGAAGGCGCATGAGATAAGGGTCCGATATAATTGAGTTGAATACCCTTTTGATCGCATATCTCCTTGCCTTCCAGTCCCAAAGGGTCTATCCTTGGCGATCAATAGGGCGATAGTGTCTCCAGCGGACCTGGCGGCAGAACGCGTCGGAGATCGAGACCCTGAAGGTCGGGCGAACACGCGATGAGCACACCGCATCGCAGCTCCAGCGCCAAGGGGAGCGCGACGCGGATTGGGGGATTCCACCATGACCCGGATCGATGACTTCAATCTTCTGGCGGCCCGGGATGCGGATTTTCGCCCTGATCGCCGCAGTTTTCTGGGAGGGCTGGCGGCCCTGTCCGCCGGCCTAATCCTGCCCCCCCCAACACCGGCGGAGGCCAGGTACGAGAGCCCTCTGCAGACTCAGGTCCTGGACCTGCTGAAGCAGCTTCGCCGCCAGGGCCAGATCGGGGATAACGAGCGGTACTCCTGGAGCGTCTACGACTTCACCTCCGGGCGCACGCTGGTCTCGATCAATGCGGATAGCCAGCGCCAGGCAGCCAGCATGATCAAACCCTTCGTGGCCCAGGCCTACTTCTTCCAGGTGAAGCAGTCCCGGGGCCGGGTGCGCTACACGGGCGAGGTCCGCAGCACCATGGAGCGCATGATCCGCAAAAGCAGCAACACGGCGACCAATCGGCTCATGGACATGGTCAGCCAGAATCAAGGCGGACGTGGACCCAAGGACGTAGAGGCGGTCCTGAAGTCGAACGCACCCAGGATCTTCCAGCAGACCCGCATCGTCGAGACCATACCGGCGGGTGGCAGGACCTACCGCAACCTCGCCTCAGCCGAGGACTACAACCGATTCCTGATCGCCCTGTGGAACGATCAGCTGCCCTA
>JBLMWY010000324.1:0-5182 GCA_050257475.1 Bdellovibrio bacteriovorus | reverse complement strand
CGCGTCGGTGAGCGGCTCACTGTCCTGGTGGACGTGGTCGGGGAGGACGAGGTGACGGCCCGCAGCTACGGCGAGGCGCCGGAGATCGACGGGATCATCATCATCCCAGGGGCCTGGGACCTCGAGCCCGGCGACTTCGTCGAAGTGGATGTGACCGACTCGGACGACCACGATTTATGGGCAAGCCCGGTGGAGGATTGAGCCGGAGCCGGACTCCCCCGGATCCACGGCTAGGCCCCCCAAAAACAAACGGCCCCGACGCGATGCGCCGGGGCCGGGACGTCTCCGAGAGGGCTAGGGGGGGTCGCCCTTCGGTGGACCGTCTTACTGCTGGGCGGGTGCCGCGGGGGCGGCCTCGACGACCGGGGCAGCCGCGACCGGCGCCGCCGGGGTCTCAACCGCGGGCGCGGCAGGCTGGGCGGCCTCAGCGGCGGTCGGGGCGGGCGGGGCGAGCTCCATGCCGGGAGCCATCATCGGGTTCCAGGCGGGCATGTAGCCCAGGCCGCGAGGCCCATAAGGACGGTGGAAGGGGCGCACGACGCGGCGGCGCTCATTCATGTCGCGCATGGCGGCGCGGCGGGCATCGGCCTGCTGCCGGGCCTGGGCACGGTAGGACTCCAGCTCCTTCAGACGGGCGCTCAGGTCCTCCGTGGAGGGACGCCCATAGGCCGGCAGGTCGGGCAGGGCGGGAACCTCGAAGCCAGGCATCTCCGGCATCGCGAGCTCAGGCATGGCGGGGAACCCAGGGGCCTGGAACCCGGGCATCGCCGGAAACTCGGGGGCCGCGAACTCGGGGAAGGCGGGCAGCTCGGGCATGGCCGGGTAATCGAAGCTCGGCAGCTCGGGCATGGCCGGCAGCTCAGGCATCGCGGGGAAGCCGGACATGGGGCCGAAGGGGTGACCCGCGAAGGGATCGGCCACCACGGGCGCCTCAGGGGCGTTCTTCTGCATCTCGGCGAAGCGGCTGGCCTGCTGCTCGGCCATCTTGCGCATCATCTCCTGCTGGGCGGCCATGGCCTCTTGAGCAGCCTTGGCGTACTTCGCGGCCATCTCCTGCTGTTGGGCGATCATCGCCTTCTGCTGGTCGGCGATGGCCTGCTTCTGCTCCTCGGTCAGGGTGGGCGCGGTCAGGGCGGGCACCTGGTAGGGCACGGCATACCAGGCGGAGGCCGAGGACGCGGCGACGGTCAGGGCGATGATGGAGGCAGCATGAAAGATCTTGTTCATTAGGACACACCTAGGGGTTGAAAATTGAAGTCAGAACCAGTGACGAACGGGAAGGGCCGTCAGCAAGCCCCGCGAACGCAGGGACCTGCTCAGCCGGGCTCACCCTCAACCTGGAGCCCCGCTTATCGGCCTTTTCCGTGCTCGGACACGGGCGGGGCAGAAAGTCGTTGCTCCTTGAGGGACGGCTCCCAGCGTAGGACCTGGGGATAGCGCCAACCGTAAGCCGCGTGGCTGGCCGGGACATGGGCATACCATCGATCCCCGCCCAGGGACACAGCCTCATCGAGGACCCCGTCGATCGGGGCCCCGGTGGCCCAACTGCCCCCGCCGGCCTGCGTTATCCCGAGCCCTCCAATCGCCGAGACCACCGCGGCCACGCCGATTAAACCGATCACGGTCGCCATCGCAGGCTTGAACATCACCGCCTCTCGCATGGCCACCGACACACACCGAATGGGCCCGTCCTTCCCAAAAGCGAGTTCAGTATATAAGAATCTTCTAAATTAGCAAATCTTTTTTCTTGGCGAGCCCAGGATCCGTGAGAACCAGGGGCAGCTACCTCCCTTACCGCGCGGCGCCCGTTCAGTCGGTCCGATGCGGGGCCAGACCAGGCGGAGGTCAAAACAGCCGATTCAGGCCGTTGAGCGCGGCGACCCGATAGGCCTCGGCCATGGTGGGGTAGTTGAAGGTGGTCTCGGTGAAATAGCGGATGTTGTTGGCCGGGCCCGGCTGGGACATGATGGCCTGACCGATGTGGACGATCTCCGCCGCCTGCTCGCCAAAGCAGTGAATGCCGAGGATCTGGAGAGTCTCGCGGTGGAACAGGAGCTTGAGCATCCCCACCGTATGGCCGGTGATCTGGGCCCGGGCGATGGACTTGAAGTCGGCCTGGGCCACCTCGTAGGGGATCTGACGGGCGGTGAGCTCCCGCTCGGTGCGACCCACGGAGCTGATCTCGGGCACCGTGTAGATGCCGGTTGGGAACTCCTCGATCAGGGACCAGTCGCAGGACCCGTCCGCGATATGAGCGCCGACGAAGCGCCCCTGATCGTAGCTGGCGCTGGCGAGCGCCGGCGGACCGGCCACGTCGCCCACCGCATAGATGTGAGGCAGCGCCGTCTGGTAGCTCTGGTTGACCTCGAGCTGACCCCGGGCGTTAGGCGCGAGCCCGATCGCCTCCAACCCCAGGTCCAGGGTATTGCCGGTGCGGCCGTTGGCCCATAAGAGCACATCGGTCTTGAGCTTCTTGCCCGACTTGCAGTGCAGCACCACCCCGTCGTCGCGGGCCTCGACGCGCTCATAGGTCTCGTCGTTGCGGATCACCACCCCCCCTTGGCGCAGGTGATACGAGAGCGCATCGGTGATCTCGTCGTCCAGGAAGGAGAGGAGCCGATCGCGGGTGTTGACCAGGTTCACCTTCACGTCCAGGTTGCTCATGATGGACGCGTACTCGCAACCGATGACCCCGGCCCCGTAGATGGTCAGGGAACGGGGGGTATGCTGGAGCCCGAGCACGGAATCGCTGTCGTGGACCCGCGGATGCCGAAAGTCGATGTCCGGCGGATGGTAGGGGCGCGAGCCGGTGGCGATCACGAAGCACCGGGCGGCCAGCGCCTCGTTGATCCCCCCGGGGCGGCGCACCTCGACGCGATCGGGGGCGACGAACTGGGCCTGACCGAAGATCACCTCCACCCGATTGCGCTGGTAGTAGCGGTAGCGGGTACGGACCTGCTCGTTGATCACCCCGTCGGCCGCCCGCAGCAAGTCCGGAAACTCCACCTCCAGTTGGCTGCGGATGCGCTGGAACAAGGGATTGCGCCGGTAGTCGGCGAGAGTCTGGATGGAATGGCGCAAGGCCTTGCTGGGGATGGTGCCCCAGTGGGTGCAGCCGCCGCCGACACTGCTGTGGGCCTCGACCACGGCGACCCGCTGGCCGGCCTTGGCGAGTTTCATGGCGGCCCCCTCGCCTCCCGGCCCCGTGCCGATGACGACGGTGTCGAACTGGCGGTTGTTCATGCTGGGGCTCCGGCTTGGGACTGTGCCTGTGCCCCGGCTCGCATCGAGCGGGGCTCAATGACCCCAGAGGCTACCATAGGATTTTGTGCGACCAGCGCATGATCGTGCCCGCACGGATCGGTGCTAGGGATGCCGGGACGGCCGGCGAGCGACCATAGCGTCCACACCGAGCCAGACGATGTCAGTCGCGGGCGCCATGGTCCCTATCCCCGCCCCTCCCTCAAGGGCGACACAGAGGCCCATCGCCTCGGAGGAGAAGGGGTTGGGGTGGGGGTGGAGCTTCCCTATTCGTGGCTCTGCCTGATGCAGCGGCGATCCGCCCCAGGGCCTAAGGCTGGACTTGGCCTCTGGCGACATCCTTGTCCTTGTCGCAGAGGGCGCGGCAGCTTGTATTAGAGGAAGTCCGGCAGACACTTACGGATGGTTGCCGGATTCTGGGTCGATAGGTTCTTGTCCACCTCCCCAGCCACCAACTGACGCAGGGAGCTGGTCTGGTGGCGACGCAGCATCCCAAGGAAGCTCGGCGCCGCCACAACATAAAGCTTGCGGAATTCGCCGGCGTTGCGGGCGGCCTCCAACTCCTGACACACGTGGGCCGCGAAGCGCTCGGCATTGTCCTGCTTGTGCTCGTCCTCGACATTGAATCCATGGGCACCGACGCCGGGGTTGCGGTCACGCCCACCCCTGTCCGTCACCAGGTCGCCCTCGTGGAGCCGCGCCTCCGGGGAGGTCAGGACGCGAATCTCTGTCAAGGGGCTCAAGGCCTTTTCGGCGACGAAGATACGGGCGCGGCTGGCATCCGCAACCAGGATCCAGGTGGGCATCATTGTTACTCCCGTGGTTGGGCCGGACGGGCCGGCACGAAGGGGCGAGACGACGCCGGGCCTCCAGATAGGGCCCAGCCCTCGGTCGCAGGTCGCAGGGCGTCACCCGAGCGGCGGCAACCCCGCTGCCACGCCCTGAGTGTATACCCCGAGGCCACCGCCGTGCGGTAACCAGGGGTCCGGCGTGGCAATCCGGGGGGCTGGGACGGCCTCTGATCTATACTGCGCCTCCACGCTCCTGGAGCCCTCTCGTGCACCCCCATTGGTTCCTGATCCTCTCGACCCTGGCCCTCATCCTGCTCGCCAATGGGCTGCCCGCCCTGCTCGGGTTGCTGCTGGGGCCAGGCCGACCCTTGGACGGAGGTCTCAGGCTGGGGGACGGCCGGCCCCTCCTCGGCCCCACCAAGACGCGGCGCGGTGTCGTGGCGGCCTTGGTCGCCACACCCTTGACCGCCATCGCCCTGGGGCTGCCCTGGTACCTTGGGCTACTGGTGGCCCTGGGAGCCATGCTGGGGGATCTGCTGGCAAGCTTCACTAAGCGCCGCCTGGGCCTTGCGCCGAGCGCCACGGCGCCCATCCTGGATACGGTGCCCGAGTCCCTGATCCCCGTGCTGCTGGTCATGCGACACCTGGGCCTCGGTTGGTTGGACCTAGCCCTGCTGATCCTGGCCTTTGCGGTACTCGACCTGGTGCTGACCCCCCTGGGCCATCGCCTATTCCCACCGCGCGGCGGCTGAATCCAAGCCGGTCATGATCGCAACGCCCCTGGACCGCCGGCTTTGTGTCGCCCCCATGCTCGATTGGACGGACCGCCACTGCCGCTACTTCCTGCGTCTCATCACCCGCCACACCCTGCTATACACGGAGATGGTCACCACCGGCGCCTTGATCCACGGGGACCGCCGACGGCACCTTCGCTTCGACCCCCTGGAGCACCCGGTGGCGTTGCAGCTCGGGGGCGCAGACCCTAATGAGATGGCGCTATGCGCCCGGCTGGGCACGGACTGGGGCTATGACGAGGTCAATATCAATGTCGGCTGCCCCTCGGACCGGGTCCAGAACGGGCGCTTCGGGGCCTGTCTGATGGCGGAGCCCCGGGTGGTGGCCAACTGCGT
>JBLMWY010000323.1:0-7646 GCA_050257475.1 Bdellovibrio bacteriovorus | reverse complement strand
TAGGGGTAGGGGCCGATGAGCCCGCTGTAGAGCTCCAGGTACTCCCGGGTCGCCGTCAGGTAGCGGGTGGCCAGCTCGGGGTCGGGGCGGCGCAGCCACACCTGGGCCTCGGCCCCGGGGCCGTGCTCCCGGTACAGGGTGAAGGGGGCGGCGATCAGATAGATGTCGTCCTGGGGCTGGGACTCGGACCAGGCGGAGCCGGCGTGACCCTCCCGGTCGGGTCCGGCCCCCTGGCTGATGGCGTGCCAGCCCTCCGGGAGCTCCACCCGCAGGTCGAAGGTCTGGAGGCTCCCCTCCACGCGGGGGTACCAGCCGCTCCCGCCGTCGAGGAAGACCCCCTCCGGCCCGATGGTCCCGCGGGTGGACTGGCGCTCCCGGCCCATGCCCTCGGTGGTGGAGGTGAGCCCATGGCGGATGCGCCCGCCGTAGGCGAGGGTGATGGGGCCCGGGGTGTGGCGGGTGAGGCGCAGGAGCTCCAGGTGTCCGTCCCGCGCGACGCGCCTGAGGTCGGCCTCGCCGGCGACCACCCGGGGGTCGAGGTCCCGATGGAGAACCAGGTCCCAGGAATCGCCGCCCTCGGGCAGGGTGAGGCGATCCTGGACGCGGATCTCGCCGGTCTGCGGATCGAGGCTGGCCTCGATCTCGTGATGGATCACCGGCGCAATCTCTTGCGGGGTGCCATGCGCCGCGGGGAGCTGGGCGGCGAGCAGGAGGGCCAAGGCCAGGAACTTGCGCATGAAGGTCGGGTCCCAGGGTGCTCGGGGTTGGGCAGGTTGGCGGCAGCCGCCGCCGTTGCGCCATAATGCGGGCCCTTTCGGCCCGATACCAGCGGGGGCTCTCGTGAATTCAAAACGATCGCGCGTCATCGTCCTGTGCCTGTCGTTCCTCGGGAGCGGCGGCGGCGCGGCGTCCTCCGCGGCGACGGACCCGCTGGCGACAGACGCCGTGGAAAGGGTCGGCACCCCGGCGGAGCTCGTCGCCAACGCCATCCAGGACACCCAGACCCGGGTCCTGGATCCCCGCACCCTCACGGACATGGAGCGCTTGATCGACACCATCGCCGACCGCCGGGTGGTCTTCGTCGGCGAGAGCCACGACCGCTACGAGGATCATCTGAACCAGCTCGCGGTGATCGAGGGGCTGCACCGGCGCGGCAAGGACCTGGCGATCGGCATGGAGTTCTTCCAGCAGCCCTTCCAGGGGGCGCTGGACGCCTTCGTCGCCGGCGAGATCGACGAGGCGGAGCTGCTGCGCCGGACCGAGTATTTCGACCGTTGGCGCTACGACTACCGGCTCTATCGCCCCATCCTGCGTTTCGCCCGTGAGCATGGGATTCCGGTGCTCGCCCTGAACCTGGAATCGGAGCTGACCGAGAAGGTGGGTCAGGGGGGTATCGGGAGCCTCACCCCCGAAGAGCAGGCGCGCATCCCGGTGGAGCTGGACCGGGAGGACAGCGCCTATCGGGCCCGGGTCAAACAGGTCTTCGATATGCACCCGACCCGCGAGGACCGGTCCTTCGAGCACTTCCTGGAGGTTCAGCTCCTGTGGGACGAGGGCATGGCGGACCAGGCCGCCCGCTACCTGAGCGAGCACCCCGGCAAGACCCTGGTAGTGCTTGCCGGTGCCGGCCACGTGGAGTACGGGCAGGGCATCCCCAAGCGGGTGCTGCGCCGCGTCCAGGTGCCAGCCGCGAGCCTGCTGAATGGCAGCGCACGGGATCTGGACCCGGAGGCGGCGGATTTTCTGCTCTACCCGCGGCGGGTGGAGCTGCCTGCTACGGGCTTGCTCGGGATCATGCTGGGCAAGCACAGTGAGGGCGAGGGGGCGCGTGTCCAGGGCTTCGCCGAGGGCAGCGGCGCCAAGGCGGCCGGCCTCAGGGAGGGCGACCGGATCGTGCGGGTCGGCGAGCACCCGGTGAGCCGCTATGCGGACATCCGCATCGCCCTGATCGACAGCCGCCCCGGGCAGCGTCTGCCGGTCGAGGTGCGCCGAACGCACGTCATCGGGGCTGACGAGGAGCTGACCTTCGAGGTCGAGCTGAAGGCCCACTGAGCACACCCAAGGGTGCGCCGGAGGTCAGGGGCGGATGGCGCGCATTCCACGGGGCAGGGAGACGGCCGGCGGTTGAGGGGCCGCGGCTTGGGCGGTATCCCGCAGGACGGCGAGGTTCGACCCCTCTCCTGACCGTTCCTGCGAGTGGGCTGGCCCCTCGATTGCCGATCAAGGCCCGCGGCCAACAAGCCGCCTCGGTGCCTGGCCCGTTGGGCGACTGAGCGCTGGCGTCTGATCAGCGCTCGAATACCGTCCTCCCGCCGAGCAGGGTCCAGCGCACCCGCCCCCACAAGGAGACGCCGAGAAAGGGCGAGTTCGCCCCTTGGCTGAGCAGGGTGTCGGGGCCCGGGATCCAGGACTCATGGGGGTCGAAGACGCAGACATCGGCGGGGCGGCCCGGGCGGATGCACCCCAGGTCCCGCCCCGGCGGGTGACCCAGGATCTCGGCGGGACCCGTGGTGAGCCGGGCGATGGCCGTGGGTAGATCCAGCACCCCGTCGGCCACCAGGCACAGGGTCAAGGGCAGCAGGGTCTCCAAGGCCGAGATGCCGGGGGCGGTCTCCGGAAACGGGGCCTCCTTGGCGTCGGCGTCGTGTGGCTGGTGGTCCGAGCACAGGGCCTGGATGGTGCCCTCGGCCACGCCGGCGCGCAGCGCCTCCCGATCCCGCCAGGTGCGCAAGGGCGGGATGACGTGGCAGTCGGAGTCGAAGCCGTCCAGGTCGTCCTCGGTCAGGAAGAGCTGGTGCAGGGGCACATCGGCGCTGGCAGCAATGCCGCGGCGGTGCGCCTCGGCCAGCATCTCGACCCCACGGGCGGTGGACAGCCCACGGAAGTGGATGCGTGCCCCGGTCTGCTCGGCGAGCGCCAGGGCGCGGGCCACCGCCACCGTCTCCGCCGCTTCCGGGATGCCCGGCAGCCCGAGCCGGGTGGCTATCCGGCCCTCGTGGGCGCAGCCCCCCTCCGCCAGGTCCGCGTCCTGGGGCTGGAGGAGCAGGGTGATCCCGAAGGTGCTGGCGTACTCCAGGGCCCGGCGCAGCACCTGGCTGTTGCGGATGGGTCGGTCGGCCTGACTCAGGACCGGGCAGCCCGCGGCCTTGAGGGCGGCCATCTCGGTGATCTGGCGACCCTCCAGCCCCTGGGTGATGGCCCCGGCGGGCAGCACGCGGGCGAAGCCGTGGCGCTCGGCCGACTGAGCGACGAGCTGGGCGACCGCCGGGGTGTCGATGACTGGCACCGTGTCCGGTGGGCAGCATAGGGTGGTGATGCCGGCGGCGGCCGCCGCCCGGGTCTCGCTCGCGATGGTGGCCTTCTGCTCATGGCCTGGCTCCCGCAGCCGCGCCGCGAGATCCACGAAGCCGGGGCACACAATGAGGCCCCGGGCGTCCAGGGTCCGGTCCGGCTGAAAGCCGGCTGGAGCGGCCCCCACCGCCAGGACGCGGCCGTCGGCCAGATGCAGGTCCGACTCCTGGTCGGTGCCGCTGGCCGGATCGATGAGCCGGCCGTTGCGGATGCTGAGTCTGGGCACTCTAGCCATCCAGCGCTCCCCCTTCCGGCGACATGGCCTGACCGCGCCGATTCTGAGTGCCGAGACACAGGGACATCACCGCCATGCGGATGGCGATTCCGTTGCTGACCTGCTCGAGGATCACGGAACGGTGCCCGTCCGCCACTGCCGAATCCATCTCCACACCCCGGTTGATGGGCCCCGGGTGCATGACGATGGCATCGGGCTTGGCGGTGGAGAGCCGTTCCTCGGTGAGCCCGAAGAGCTGGTAGTACTCGTGCTCGCTGGGGAGCAGGGCCCCGGTCATGCGCTCGCGCTGCAGCCGCAGCATGATCACCACGTCGGCGTCCCGCACCCCTTCGCGCAGGTCGTGGAAGACCCGCACCCCCAGTGACTCGGCTTCAGCCGGGATCAAGGTGCGGGGACCGATGACGCGGATCTCCGCCGCGCCCAGGGTGCGCAGGGCGGCGATCTCTGAGCGCGCCACCCGGGAGTGAAGCACGTCGCCGACGATGGCGACGCAGAGTCTCCCGAAGTCACCCTTGTGGCGGCGGATGGTGAACATGTCCAACATCCCCTGGGTGGGGTGGGCGTGGCGCCCGTCGCCGGCGTTGATGACACTCACGTGGGGGGCGGCCTGGGCGGCGATGAAGTGGGCGGCACCGCTGGCGGCATGGCGCACCACGAACATGTCCACGTGCATGGCCTCGAGGTTGCGCAGGGTATCGAGCAGGGTCTCGCCCTTGGTCGTGGCGGAGGTGGCGATGTTGAGGTTGAGCACGTCCGCCGAGAGGCGCTTGGCCGCCAGCTCGAAGGTGGTGCGGGTGCGGGTGCTGGTCTCGAAGAAGAGGTTGGCGACCACCTTGCCCCGGCACAGGGGGACCTTCTTCACCGCCTGCTGGGCGACCCCAAGGAAGCCCTCCGCCTGATCCAGGATCTGGGTCAGGAGCGCCCGGCTCAGGCCCTCGATGGTGAGGAAGTGCTTGAGGTGGCCGTGCTCGTCGAGCTGGGGGTTGGCGGCGTTCATGGCCCGGCCCCCCCTGTGGCGTCCGGATCCACGGCGGATCCGGCCGGGACCCGGCCATGCATCAGGATCAGGGGCTCGGGACCGGCCAGCTTGATCTGCTCCCCTGGATCGAGCCGCGCGTGCAGGCCCACGACCTGCGGCTCGATGGGGAGCTGGCGCCCGTCACGCTCCGCCAAGGTGGCCAGGATCACCGACTTGGGCCGGCCGTAGTCGAACAGGACATTGAGCGCGGCGCGGATGGTGCGCCCGGTCTGCAGGACGTCGTCCACCAGGATCAGGTGGCGCCCCTCCACCGGCACGGGAAGGTGTGAGGGGCGCACCTGGGGGTGCATCCCGATACGCGTGAAATCGTCCCGGTAGAAGGAGATGTCGAGGGTTCCCAGGGACTCGGTGAGTCCAAGGAGGGCATGGAGGCGCTCGGCCACCCAGGCCCCGCCAGTATGGATGCCCACCATGAGCGGGGCGCTGATGCCGCGGGCCGCCAGCAGGTCGCTTAGCTCATCGGCCATACGCCGAAGGGCGGCATCGATGGCGGCGGCGTCCCGCCAGGGCTGGAGATCAGAAGGCGGCGCGTCAGGCATCGGGGACTTGCTCGCTGAGCCAGGTTTCCAGGATCAAGGCGGCGGCGACGGCATCCTCCAGGCGGTGATCGGTGGGCTTGGGGCCGGGCCTGGATCTGAGCTGCCGGCGGGCCTCTACCGAGGTGAGTCGCTCGTCCACCAGGTGCACCGGCAGACCGAAGCGGCCCTGAATCTGGCGGGCGAAGCGCTCGATCTGGCCGGCCCAGTCGGCCGGCCTGTCATCGAGGCCCAGGGGCAGCCCCACCACCGCGGCGCTCGGATGCCATTCGCGGACCAGGGCCTCGATGCCGGGCCAGTCCGGCTTGTCGCCCCGGCTCCTCAGGGTCTTCAGGGGTCGGGCGGTTCCGGTGACGGTCTGCCCGACGGCGACGCCGATCTTGCGCGGTCCGAAGTCGAAGCCGAGCAGGGTCGACATTGATGATCTGATGCCCGAGTGATCTGGCCCCACTGACTCAGGCGTGGCCCGCCTCGCCGCTCAACAGGTTCAGGTCCACGCCGAGCAGGCGGGCCGCGGCCATCCAGCGGGAATCGGGCTCCAGACGGAAGATGATGTCGTCGTCGGCCGGGCCGCTCAGCCAGGCGTTGGCGCTCATCTCCTGCTCCAACTGGCCCCCACCCCAGCCGGCGTAGCCCAGAGCGATGAGGCTGCGCTCGGGCCCTTCGCCGCCGGCGATGGCTTCCAGCACGTCGCGCGAGGTGGTAACGCTGATCTGGGGGGTGATGTCCAGTGTGGAGTCGAAACGTGGGCCGGCGCTGTGCAGCACGAAGCCCCGGTCGGTCTGCACCGGGCCGCCCTGGTACACGGGGGTATCACGCACCCAGTCCAGGCGCGTGGTGATCGCAAGCTGGGACAGCAGCTCCCCCAGGGTCACGTCGGTCGGCCGGTTGATCACGATCCCCATGGCCCCCTGCTCCGTGTGCTCGCACACGTAGGTGACGGTGCGCGCGAAGTTAGGGTCCTGCAGCCCCGGCATCGCGATCAGGAAGTGATTGGTGAGGGAGGTGGAGAAGCCCATGGGGCTAGTATCCCGTTCGCCGGAGGGGGTGGCAAGCGCTTGAGTGGTGAGCCGGACGGGTCAGACCTGCTACTGCTCCCAACCGAGCTTGCCGCCGCGCTGGAACTGCCAGGTGCGGACGATGTCCAGCACATCGGTCTCGGCGGCGATCTCCGGGGGGAAGGGGGAATAGGGGGCGGCCAGCTTAACGATGTTGACAGCGGCCTGGTCCAGCAGCTCGTGGCCGGAGGAGCGTACCACCCGGATGGCCTCCACGCTCCCGTCCTTGCGCACCGCCACGTGCAGGATCAGGTTGCCGTAGAGATGCTGCTCCTTGGCCGCCTGGGGATAGTTGAGGTTGCCAATGCGCTCCACCTTGCGTGCCCAGGCGCCGAGATAGCTCGCGTAGCGGAACTCGCGGGTGCTGGCGCTCACCGACTTGCGCCGCTGGCGGCTGGCATAGGCGGCGGTGCGCGCCTCCAGGCTGGCCTCGAGGCGCGCGATCTCCCCGTCCCGGCTGCCGAGGATCTGGGCCGCGTCGACCGCGGGCGGGGCGGCCAATGGGTCGGGCTCCGCCGCCAGCACATCGGCCTGAGGCTCCGGCTCTGTCTCCAGGACCGGCTCGGCGCTTGAAGCCGAGTCCGGGGCCCCCTGGGGCTGGGCCTCGGCGTTGGCCTCGACCGCTGCTTGGACCGGCGCCTCGGGCTCCGGGGCGAGCTGGGGGCCTGGGTCGAAAGGTTCCTGAATCTCCTCGGGCGGTGCCGTCTCCGCCTCGGTCACCGTGATGCCCGCGTCCCCCTGGTTGGATTCCCCGAACCGGGAGCGCTGGGAAAGGACCGAGTCCGGCGCCGGCGCGTCCGTGGCGATGCCCTGGTCCTTGAGGATGAGCACCTCCAGTGCCTCGTCCGGGGTTGGGCTGGGGCCTGGCTTGGGCAGCTCGAAGGAGATCGCGAGGACCAGGAACAGGTGCAGCAGACCGGCGCCCAGCAGGGCCAAAGCGAGGTTGAGCGCCGGGGCCTCAGGGTCGCGGCGAGCCAGGGCCCGCGGGAGGGCCGGGGCGGACTCGCGGCTCGCCTGGCTCACCGGGCCCCCTGATCGCCGGCGCCGTGCGGGCTCGCATCTGGGGCGCCATCGGACGCGTCCTTGGGGTCGCTGAGGGGCTGGCTCACCCGAAGCTGGGCGCTCGTGTCCATCAGCTCGAGGCGCGCCTGCATCTCGGGGCTCATGTGCAGGGTACCCGTGCTGTCGGCCAACAGAACGAACCGGACCCCCATGGCCTGGGCCACCGCGTGCCAGTGCACTGGCCCCGCGACGAACAGGGCGGTGGCGGCCGCATCCGCCGTGCTGGCATCGCGATGGACCACGGTCACCGCCAGGGTGTCCTGGGCAGGCCAGCCGGTGCGCGGGTCAAGGATGTGGTGGTAGGTGGTCCCGCCATAGATGAAGTTGCGGTCATAAGCGGCGGCGCTGCCCACGGCCTCGTCCTC
>JBLMWY010000322.1:0-7377 GCA_050257475.1 Bdellovibrio bacteriovorus | reverse complement strand
TGGTCCACGTGCCCGATGGTGCCCACGTTTACGTGGGGCTTGCTACGCTTAAACTTTTCTTTGGACATGCCGGTAATCCCCTATCGAGCCTTACTGTTTCTTTGAGACCGCCTCGGCAATGCTGGCGGGCACCTCGTTGTACTTGGCGAATTCCATGCTGTAGGTGGCGCGGCCCTGGGTGGCCGAGCGCAGATCCGTTGCATATCCGAACATCTGGGCCAAGGGGACCTCGGCGCGGATGATCTTGCCGGAAGGGGAATCCTCCATCCCCTGGATCATGCCCCGGCGACTGTTGAGGTCGCCCATCACATCGCCCATGTTCTCCTCGGGTGTCACCACCTCGACCTTCATGATGGGCTCCAGCAAGACAGGCTTGGCCTTGTGGCAGGCCTCCTTGAAGGCCATGGAGCCCGCGATCTTGAACGCCATCTCGCTCGAGTCCACCTCGTGGTAGGAGCCGTCGTAGAGGGTTACCTTCACGTCGACCACCGGGAAGCCAGCGAGAACGCCACTGTGCATGGCCTCCTGGATGCCCTTGTCAACCGCCGGGATGTACTCCTTCGGGATGACACCGCCGACGATGCCGTTAACGAACTCGTAGCCCTTGCCCGCCTCCTGGGGCTCGAGCTTGATGTAGACGTGGCCGTACTGGCCGCGGCCACCGGACTGGCGGGCAAACTTGGTCTGTTGCTCGACCGCGTTGCGCACGGTTTCCCGGTAGCTGACCTGGGGCGCCCCCACGTTGGCCTCGACCTTAAACTCCCGGCGCATGCGGTCGACGATGATCTCCAGGTGCAACTCGCCCATCCCGGAGATGATGGTCTGCCCGGACTCCTCGTCGGTGCGAACCCGAAATGACGGGTCCTCCTGCGCCAGCTTGGAGAGCGCGATACCCATCTTCTCCTGGTCGGCCTTGGTCTTGGGCTCCACGGCAACAGAAATGACGGGCTCCGGGAACTCCATGCGCTCCAGGGTGATGATGTTGTTGAGATCGCACAGGGTGTCGCCAGTGGTGACGTCCTTCAGCCCCACCGCGGCGGCGATGTCCCCAGCGCGCACCTCCTTGATCTCCTGCCGGTCGTTGGCGTGCATCTGAAGGATGCGGCCAATGCGCTCCTTGCGGCTCTTCACCGGGTTGTAGACGCTGTCGCCCGAGTTGAGCACGCCCGAGTAGACCCGGAAGAAGGTCAGGGTGCCGACGAAGGGGTCGGTGGCGATCTTGAACGCCAGGGCGGCGAATGGGGCCTCGTCCGAGGCCAAGCGCTCACCCTCGCTCTCATCCCTGTCGTCCAGGATGCCCTTGATGGGCGGCACATCCAGGGGCGAGGGCATGTAGTCCAGCACCGCGTCCAGCATGGCCTGCACGCCCTTGTTCTTGAAGGCGGACCCGCAAAGCATGGGGGTGATCTCGCTCTTCAGGGTGCGGGCGCGGATCCCGGCCATGATCTCTTGCTCGGTCAGGGCCTCGCCTTCGAGGTACTTCTCCATGTACTCCTCGTTGGCCTCGGCCGCGGCCTCCACCAACTTCTCGCGCCATTCCTCGCACTCGTCGACCATGTCCGCCGGGATATCGGCGTACTCGAACTTCATCCCCTTGGACTCCTCGTCCCACAGGATGGCCTTCATCTTGATCAGGTCCACCACCCCCTTGAAGTGCTCCTCCGCCCCGATCGGGAGCTGGAGCGGCACCGGGGTGGCGCCTAGCCGATCCTTGAGCTGCTGGACCACGCGCAGGAAATTGGCCCCCATGCGGTCCATCTTGTTTACGAAGCCCAGCCGCGGCACGCCGTACTTGTTGGCCTGGCGCCAGACGGTCTCGGACTGGGGCTCCACCCCACCGACGGCGCAGAAGAGCGCGCAGGCGCCGTCGAGCACCCGCAGGGAGCGCTCCACCTCGATGGTGAAGTCGACGTGCCCCGGGGTATCGATGATATTGATCCGATACTCGGGACGGGCGAGGTCCATGCCCTTCCAAAAGCAGGTGGTGGCGGCGGAGGTGATGGTGATGCCCCGCTCCTGCTCCTGCTCCATCCAATCCATGGTCGCGGCGCCGTCATGCACCTCGCCGATCTTGTGCGACACCCCGGTGTAATACAGGATCCGCTCGGTCGTGGTGGTCTTGCCGGCGTCGATGTGCGCCATGATCCCGATGTTTCGATAGCGCTCGATGGGGGTGCTACGTGCCACGACTTATTCCGCCCTGCAGAATTGGAAAACCGGTCGACGCCGTTACCAGCGGTAATGGGAGAAGGCCTTGTTGGCCTCCGCCATGCGGTGGGTGTCTTCCTTCTTCTTCACCGCGGACCCACGGGAATCGGCCGCATCCATGAGCTCACCCGCCAGGCGCAGGGCCATGGACTTCTCGGAGCGCTTACGCGCCGCATCGATCAACCAGCGCATGGCAAGCGAATTGCGGCGGGTCGGACGGACCTCCACCGGGACCTGATAGGTGGCGCCGCCCACCCGGCGAGACTTCACCTCCACCACCGGACGCACGTTATCCATGGCCTGCTCGAGCAGCTCCACGGGCGCGCCGCCCTTCTTGGCGGCGATCTGATCGAGAGCGGTGTAGATGATCCGCTCGGCAACCGATTTCTTACCGTCTTCCATGAGCATGTTGATGAACTTGGTCAACAGCTCGCTGCCATGCTTGGGATCCGGCAGGATCTGGCGGCGTGCGGCAATGCGTCTTCTGGGCATCTTAGGGGCTCCGACCTTCGCTCTGAGCGCGCCCGGCCTCTCGCCGGACTTCTCGAAAAACGGGAATTACTTCTTGGGGCGCTTGGCGCCGTACTTGGACCGCCCCTGCCGACGCTTCTCCACGCCGGAGGTATCCAGGGTGCCGCGCACCGTGTGGTAGCGCACCCCCGGGAGGTCCTTGACGCGACCGCCGCGGATCAGGACCACCGAGTGCTCCTGGAGGTTGTGGCCCTCGCCTCCGATATAGGAGGCCACCTCAAATCCGTTGGTGAGACGCACGCGCGCAACCTTCCGCAGCGCGGAGTTCGGCTTCTTCGGCGTCGTCGTATAGACGCGGGTGCATACACCCCGGCGCTGGGGACAGGCCTCCAGGGCCGGCACGCTGCTCTTGGCGACAACGCGCTTACGGGGCTTGCGCACCAGTTGGTTGATCGTGGCCATGCAAACAGTCTCCAGGGGCGCCCATCGCGCCGAATTCCAAACCCTCATGGCCCACCTTAGGGCGGGCACGACTCAGACGAACGGGACGCAGTAGGTGCCGCCCTACCGCCCCGCCCGAGTGGGGGGCGGCCGCGGATGCGCAGCGTGGCGATCGTTCGACTCGGAGCAGGGCCGCTTGGGGATGGGTTAGAGCCCCAAAAACGACCCAGAAACCGGACTGATGAAACAGTCAAGCCGGCGTGAAGCCGGCCAACTGAGACGCGGCAGTATAGGGAGGCCCCCCTTGGGTGTCAACCCAATCCGGCACGGGCCGCGAGGCTCCGAGGGACGGCCCGCGCCGGCGCGCGGGGGATCAAGGCCGGGGTTCAGGGGCGGATTCGGCGCAACGCCGTCACGCGCGTCACGCCGGGGTGAGATGGGGAGCTTGGGCCCAGACAGGTGCCGGGGCCCAGGCTCCGGGCACAGGGACGGCTACTCGGCCTCGGAGATGTTGAAGGCCTGCTTCAGGGCCTCCTCCACCTCCTCGGCGGGGATCTCGACCCGTCCCGCGGCACGGTCCTCCTCGTAGCGTTGGCGCTTGCGCTCATTGTGGTAGGCAAGCCCGGTTCCCGCGGGGATCAGACGACCGACGATCACGTTCTCCTTGAGGCCTGTCAGCCGGTCCATGGATCCGCGAACCGCCGCCTCCGTCAAGACCCGGGTGGTCTCCTGGAAGGAGGCGGCCGAGATGAAGGACTCGGTGGCGAGCGAGGCCTTGGTGATCCCGAGCAGCAGGGGCTCGTAGAGGGCCGGCTGCTTGCCCTCCGCGGTGACCCGCTCGTTCTCGTCCAGCAGGGTGGTGTACTCGACGTGCTCACCGCGCAGCAAGCGGGTGTCACCCGGGGAGACCACCTCCACCTTGCGCAGCATCTGGCGGCAGATGACCTCGATGTGCTTGTCGTTGATCTTCACGCCCTGGAGCCGGTAGACGTCCTGGATCTCCTTGACCAGGTACTCCGCGAGTGCCGTCACGCCCTTCAGGCGCAGGATGTCATGGGAGGCCAGCTCACCGTCGGCGATCACCTCGCCGCGCTCCACCCGCTCGCCCTCGAAGACATTGACGTGACGCCACTTGGGGATCAGCTCCTCCACCTCCTCCCCGTCGTCCTTGGTGATGATGAGGCGCTGCTTGCCCTTGGTGTCCTTGCCGAAGCTGACGGTGCCGCTGGCCTCTGCCAGCAGGGCCTGCTCCTTGGGCTTGCGGGCCTCGAACAGGTCCGCCACCCGGGGCAGACCGCCGGTGATGTCGCGGGTCTTGGTGGACTCCTGAGGGATGCGGGCGAGGATGTCGCCAACCCCCACCTGGGCCCCGTCCTCCACGCTCACGATGGCACCTGAAGGCAAGAAGTAACGAGCAGGCAGATCCGTGCCCAGGATGTTGACCTCCAGGCCATTCTCGTCCAGGAGCTTGACCATGGGCCGGAGATCCTTGCCGGTGGCCGGCCGCTGTTTGGGATCGAGCACCTCGCGGGAGGTCAGGCCCGTCACCTCATCCACCTTGGTCTGAACCGTGATGCCCTCGATGAAGTCCTCGAAGGCCAGGGTCCCGGCCACCTCGGTCACCACCGGGTGGGTGTGTGGGTCCCAATTGGCGACCACCTGACCGCCCACCACACTGTCGCCTTCGTTCACCCGCACCGTGGCGCCGTAGGGCACCTTGTAGCGCTCTTTCTCCAGCCCCTTGTCGTCGACCACCGTGAGCTCTCCCGAGCGCGAAACCGCGACCAGGTTGCCCGAGTGGTGCCGCACCGTCTTCAGATTGTGCAGGCGAACCGAGCCGCCGTTCTTGATCTCGATGCTGCTGACTGCCGCGGCTCGGGAGGCCGCACCTCCGATATGGAAGGTGCGCATGGTGAGCTGGGTTCCGGGCTCGCCGATGGACTGGGCCGCGATGACACCCACCGCCTCGCCCATGTTGACCCGATGGCCGCGGGCCAGGTCGCGCCCGTAGCAGTTCGCGCACACGCCGATGCGCGCCTCGCAGGTAATGGGCGAGCGCACCCGCACCTGGTCGATGCCGGCCACCTCGAAGCGCTCCACCAGGGACTCATCCAGCAGGGTCCCCGCGGCGCAGATCAGCTCATCACCACCCGGGGCGTACACGTCGGTGGCCAGCACGCGCCCCAGGATGCGCTCGCGCAGGGGCTCCACCACGTCACCACCCTCGATGATGGGGGACATCAGAAGCCCCCGCTCGGTGCCGCAGTCCTCCTGCAGGACCACCATGTCCTGGGCCACGTCCACCAGACGGCGGGTCAGATACCCGGAATTGGCGGTCTTGAGCGCCGTATCCGCCAGGCCCTTGCGGGCCCCGTGGGTGGAGATGAAGTACTGAATGACGTTCAACCCCTCACGGAAGTTGGCGGTGATGGGGGTCTCGATGATGGAGCCGTCCGGCTTGGCCATGAGACCCCGCATCCCCGCGAGCTGGCGGATCTGGGCGGCGGAGCCGCGGGCCCCGGAGTCGGCCATCATAAAGATCGAGTTGAACGAATCCTGCTGGACCGCGTTACCGTCGCGATCGAGCACCGCCTCCTTGCCGAGCTTTCCCATCATGGACTTGGCGACCAGCTCGTTGGTGTGGGACCAGATATCCACCACCTTGTTGTAGCGCTCGCCGTTAGTGACCAGACCCGAGGCGTATTGCTCCTCGATCTCCTTCACCTGACGCTCGGCCTCCGCCAGGATGGCCGCCTTCTCCTCGGGCACCGCCATGTCCTCCAGTCCGATGGAGGCGCCGGCCCGGGTCGCCATGCGGAAACCGAGATACATGACCTGGTCGGCGAAGACCACGGTCTCCTTAAGACCGAGCTGTCGGTAGCAGGTGTTGATGAGCCTGGAGATGGCCTTCTTGCCCAGGGGCCGGTCCACCAGCTCGAAGGGCAGCCCATCGGGCACGATGGCAAACACCAGGGCGCGGCCGAGCGTTGTCTGCTTGATGCTCACCTGCTCCCGAAGCTCCCCGTCCTCCCCCTTAATGACCTCGCGGATGCGCACCTTGCAGCGGGCATGCAGATCCGCGTGTCCGGTCTCATAGGCACGGCGCGCCTCGTCGATGTCGACAAAGGCGCTGCCCTCACCCTTGGCGCTCACCCGCTCCCGGGTCATGTAATAGAGGCCGAGCACCACGTCCTGGGAGGGGACGATGATGGGCTCCCCGTTCGCTGGCGACAGGATGTTGTTGGAGGCCATCATGAGGGCCCGCGCCTCGAGCTGGGCCTCCAGGGACAGGGGCACATGCACCGCCATCTGGTCGCCGTCGAAGTCCGCGTTGAAGGCGGTGCAGACCAGCGGATGGAGCTGGATCGCCTTGCCCTCGATCAGGACCGGCTCGAAGGCCTGAATGCCCAGCCGATGCAGGGTGGGGGCGCGGTTCAGCATCACCGGATGCTCGCGGATCACCTCCTCGAGGATGTCCCACACCTCGGGGGTGCCGCGCTCCACCATCTTCTTGGCTGCCTTGATGGTGGCCGCCGTGCCTCGGAGCTGCAGCTTGCTGAAGATGAAAGGCTTGAAGAGCTCGAGCGCCATGCGCTTGGGCAGACCGCACTGGTGGAGGCGCAGCGTCGGACCCACCACGATCACCGAGCGGCCCGAGTAGTCCACCCGCTTGCCCAGCAGGTTCTGGCGGAAGCGCCCCTGCTTGCCCTTGATCATGTCCGCCAGGGACTTGAGCGGGCGCTTGTTGGTGCCAGTGATGGCGCGGCCGCGACGGCCGTTGTCCAGCAGGGCGTCCACCGCCTCCTGGAGCATACGCTTCTCGTTGCGCACGATGATGTCCGGCGCCACCAGGTCCAGCAGGCGCTTCAACCGATTGTTGCGGTTGATGACCCGGCGATAGAGGTCGTTGAGATCCGAGGTGGCGAAACGCCCCCCATCGAGCGGCACCAGGGGGCGGAGCTCCGGCGGGAGCACCGGCAGCACGGTCAGGATCATCCACTCGGGGCGATTGCCCGACTCGATCAGCGACTCCATGAGCTTGAGACGCTTGGAGAGCTTCTTGATCTTGGTCTCTGAGCTGGTGCCCTCGATCTCCTCGCGCATGCGCCGCACCTCGGCCTGGAGGTCGATGGTGCGCAGCAGCTCATAGATGGCCTCGGCGCCCATGCGGGCGTCGAACTCGTCCCCGTTCTCTTCCAGGGCGTCCAGGTACTGCTCGTCCGTCAGGAGCTGACCCCGCTCCAGGGTCTGGACCAT
>JBLMWY010000321.1:0-2588 GCA_050257475.1 Bdellovibrio bacteriovorus | reverse complement strand
CGGCGAAATAGGTCCCCGTGCGAGGCAGCAACTCCACCCGGTACTCCCGCGCCAGGGCCTCCACGTCCGCGTCCGGTCGGTCCATGTCGATCAGCAGGATGTCCCCCGGCTGGAGCACCGTCTCGGGGGTGCGGGGAAGCAGGCGCCGGGCACGCCCCCTGCCCCGCTCGATCAGCAGCACCTTGACGCCGATCCCGGAGGGCAGATCCATTCCCCCAAGTGGACGCCCCAACAGCGGCGAGTCGGGGCGCACCCGTACCCGATACTCCCGCTCCGCCAGCCGGTAGCGCTCCACCAGGTGCCGGAGCTTGGGCCGGACTCTGGGCCCCCGCCCCTGCGACGCCTGGGCCGGCAGCCAACGCCGAGCGAACAGCATGTACAGGGTCCCGACCAACAGAATGGGCACGCCGAAGGGGGTGAAGTCGAAGAAGTTGAAACCTTGCGCCCCCGAGCGCATGACCTCGTAGTTGATCACCAGGTTGGGCGAGGTAGCCACCAGGGTCATCATGCCGCTGATCAGGGCCGCGTAGGCCATGGGCATCATGAGCTGACCCGGGGCGATGCCGGATCGGCTGGCGATCCGCAGCACCACCGGGATGAAGATGGCCACCACCCCCGTGGAGCTCATCACCGAGCCCAGGAAACCCACGGCCAACATCAGGAGCACCAGCAGGCGCCAGGGGCTCTCCCCCCCGCGGGTCACCAGCCAGTCCCCGATGGTGCGGGCGACCCCGGTGCGGGCCAGGGCCTCGCCGATGACGAACATGGCCCCGATCAGCACCACGTTGGGGTTGGCGAAGCCCGCGATCGCCTCCTCCACGCGGATGACACCCGTGAAGGGCAGCGCCACCATCATGATCAGCGCCACCGCGTCCACCCGCGGGCGGTTCAGGGCGAACATCAGGATGGCCGCACCGAGCAAGAGCAGGACAATCAGCAGGTCGGAATTCATGCGCGGCGTCGAGGGACTCCGGTGCTGGCCGTAGAACGAGACTTGCGCCACGGGAACACGGCCGTGGGGGATAAATCAAGCGGTGGAAGCTCAGCGAACCCCCGCGGCGTGGATGCCACCTATGTGGACCGCATCCGCGACGGGTCGGTGACCAGGAATGCGGCCTTGGCGGCCCTTGCCGCCGCAAACGGGATGGTCCTGATCCCCAAGGACCGCGACGTCCGCGACAGCCACCGACTGGCTGGGACCCCATCCCCCCTGGTCCGATTGACCCTAAGCAACCTGTCGAACACCGCCTTCCTCACTCTGTTCGACGAGCACTGGGACGAGCTTGCGCGGGTGCTGGCGCACGGACCCGGTTATGTCGAGGTGGGTCGCGGCGGACTCATCGTGTTCGAGAGCCAACTGGAGCGAGCGGCCCCGGGGGAGCCGCCCGTGGCCGCTCGCCAGCCGTGGCGCGTCCTTCGCGGTGATCGGTCTAGCGACGGTAATCCCCCGAGCCAAATCGCAGCAGCCGAGTGGGGGCTGGGGGGCTCGCTCCGATTGCCCAGCGCGCGGTCCGCGTCCCAGTGCGGACGCGCATCGCGCCCGGCTGCGGCCGCTTCCCCCAACGCCAGCACCGGGTCCGAAGCCGCCGCCGGCCGTTCGGGTCAGCGACGGCCGGAACACGCGCATTGCGGACTCCCACCGGCACCCCAACGAGGGGCTCAGTTCGGCCCGAAACAAGCAGTCGTCCGGTGATAGCGAACGTCCGTTCAAGCCCACAAGCGACCGTTCGACAAACTACGCCGCGCAGTTTTCGTTCGAGCTCTCCGCCGCGTAGCGGTGGCGTCCTTCTTTTGGACCGACGAGGCGGCTCTCGTCAGCGATGTCCCGTGACCGGGTTGTGCCGCGTCTGGCTCATTGCCTGGGATGCGCCGATATTGGGGCAAAGACTGCGCCTGTGGCAGGTGAGGGGCCGGTATGCGACTTGGATCGACCCCCTACTCCTCAACGAATAGACGACCCTGATGCACGACTACGAAGGTGCGGGCCCGCGCAGCTTCGACGAGCACTGTGTGTTGTTACAGAGTTCTCGTCCGCTGCGCGCCATGGAGAGCGAAGTGAAGGCGCGTAGTCCCGGATAGGCGAAGGCGCGAGCGTATTGCCGCAGTGGCGACGGGGCGTAGTCCTGAAGCCGCGGAGGCAATATGCAGAGCGCATCCGAGACGCCGTCAAGCCATTTGTGGGTGCTGTCGTGCCCGGCGGACCAACCGGGAGTCGGGCACGGCCGCGCCCGCAGGGCGAATCCCGGCACAAAGGCTTTCGCCGAGCGCAGTCATTTTGGCGACTTGGACGTCCCAAAATGTATCACGAGCACGGCGACACTCCGGATCGACTGGATGCCTCGCGTTGGAGGCCCGTTCTAACGCCGCCGCGGGCGTGTCTGTGGCGCCCGGCTAGCGGCTCGCGAGGGGGTCGGGGCCGACCATCCTGCCCCCTCCGGCCGACCGATTCTACCGTGCCACATGTCGGTCCATTGCGCCCGCGGACGCCTGCTCAGCCTTAGTGTCGTTGAGCTTGGGTTTCCTGCCTCATGACTGGTCTTCAGTGTTGCCTGCGTTCAAATGCAAATGCCTCAGCCGCCTAACACAAT
>JBLMWY010000320.1:0-4799 GCA_050257475.1 Bdellovibrio bacteriovorus | reverse complement strand
GGGCAGGCGCTCGACCCGGATGGCGCCGGCGGCGATCTGATCGGCCAGGGCCTTCTCGAAGTCCTTGCGCTGCTGCTCCATGTAGGCGCCCACCATGCCACCCGCCAGGGCACCGCCGACGGCCCCGATCAGGGCCCCGCGCCCGGCGTTGGCCCCAAAGGACCCGATGGCGGCACCGAGGGCTGCACCCGCGGCGGTGCCGATGGCAGCACCCTTGCCGGTCTCCGTCATGGTGCCGTCGCTGGCACAGCCGGCGATGGCGATACTCAGGGTCGCGGCGATGGCGACGCCCTTGGCGAAACGTAGATTCATCGGTGGTCCTCGCAGGGGATGATGGGGCTTGGCAGGACGACGCCGCGCGGCAATGGCGGCATCACAGGTTTCGAGGTGGAATCATATCAAAGCCGGCCCCGGCGCGGCCCAGCCCCATGCTGGGGGGCCGCGCGGAGGCCCCGGGGATCCAGGAGCCTCGGAGATGCGGGGTGTAGTTAAGGTGCCCGCGGCTGGATCAGCCCCGGGGCTGGAAGTCCGGGTGATCCTGGATCTTCCAGCGCTGGGGGGCATGGTCCTCCGGATCCACGAAGCGCAGCTTGGACCAGGCGGAGACACCCAGGATGAGGGTGAGAATGGCGACAACCGCCATGGACTTGCGGCTTATCATCGAAAGGGCTCGGGTGCTTCAGATGGGGTGGGGCCGGCTCGGGGGAGCTCCGAGCCGGCCCATTGGATCAGTCGCGGGGGACCAGGTCACGGTAGGCATGCCAGGTGGCATGGCCTACCAGGGGCATGGCAACGATCAGGCCCACATAGTAGGTGACGATCCCGAGACCGACGAACATCACGATCAGGGCCGCCCATAGGGTCATGGCCTGCCAGTTCTTCTTGACCGCCTCCATGCTCGTGCGCATGGCGGTCACCACATCCACCTGGCGGTCCATCAGCATGGGGACGGTGATGGCGCTGATGCTGAAGGTGAAGGCCGCGATGGCGCCGCCGACGACGATCCCTACGGCCACGAAGAGGTTGTTCTCACCCGAGAGGAAGACCTGGGGGACAAAGTTCTCCCAGGTCGGCACGGGGCTCTGGAAGAAGAGCGCGAACACCACCAAGGCCGAGAGCATCCAGGCGAGCAGGACCAGGACCAGGACCACCGCCATGGCGCTCAACTGGACCTCGTTGCGCCGCCAGGCCTGCAGCGCCTGGCAGAACTGGACCTCGCGGCCATCCTCCAGGTTCTCACTGATCTGGTACAGCCCGATCCCCAGCAGGGGGGCCACCAGGAAGAAGCCCGCGGCCAGGGACGGAACGATGAAGAAGAGTCCCTCCCAGAGGAGCCCCAGGGTCATTAGCACACTCACCAGGGCGAAGAAGGCGCCGTAGGCTAGGCTGAACCTGGGTGCCCGCTTCAGGTCCTCCCAGCCCTTGGATATCCACTCCCAGGGCTGCTCCAGGCTGATCTCATTTACGCGGGGGTTCTCTGGACGGGCCGGCTCGGTCATTGCGGCGGTTGCCATGGTCGATTCCTCCAATGTCGTTGTAGTCAGGTTGGTGGTTTAGGGTTGGTGGTTGGCAGCGATGGTCAGAAAGTCGGACGCCATCAGCGCGGCGTCATGGGGCGTGCTGAAGATGGCGGTGAGGCGGCCCTGGGGGTCCACCAGCAGGACGGACCCGGAGTGGTCCATCAGGTAGCCCATGGCGGTTGCCTGGCCCTCCACGCGGGCATAGAGGAGCCCGAGCTGGGCGGCGAGGGCCCGCAGTTGGGGCTCCTCCCCGGTGGCGCCGAGGAAGGCCGGGTTGAAATAACGGACGTACTGCGCGAGGCGCTCCGGGGTGTCGCGCTCCGGATCGACGGAGATGAACAGGAAGCGGGGCCGGGGCTCGCTCTGATCGCCGCTGGCGGACTCGGCGATCCGCCGCTCGATAGCGTCGAAGGTCGCGAGCGTCATGGGGCAGACGTCGGGGCAGTGTGTATAGCCGATGGCAAGGAAGGTCCAGGCGCCCCGCAGATTGGCCAGGGTATAGGGCCGCCCATCCTGATCGATCAGGGCGAAGTCCGCGAGCGGCCGCGGCTGGGCGAGGAGGGTCCCCTGCCCGAGGGTTGGCGGCTGGGGCTTGGAGAGGCCCCGGAAGGTGGTGGCACCGAACCAGAGACCCGCGGCGACCGCAAACCCCCCGATCAGGAGGAAGAGCAGGGTCAGCCCCGGCTGCCTCTTGCCTCCATCCGGCGTTGCAGTGGTCTCGACGTTCATGCCCTGGCCTCCCTGGATTTGTAATGGCGAGTCCCCGATGGGCTGGCTGACTCCCGAGCCCCCGCGGGAACGGACACCAACGAAGGCGGATTCAAGTGATGGATGAGGGTGAGCAGCGCCAGTAGCAACAGGGCCGCGCCCCCGTTGTGGGCCACCGCAACGGGCAACGGCAGGTGACCCAGCACGTTCCAGATCCCCAATCCGACCTGGACGAGCAGCAGGGTCCCGAGCGTCAGGCCCAGACGCCGCTCGCCGGGCCCGCCAGCCCGGCGCAGCATCAGCACCGCCAGGCTCCCGAGATACAGCAGCACCGCCAGGGCGCCAAGCCGATGAGTCAGATGGATCGCGGTGCGGGCGGCGCTGTCAAGGTGCCCGAACTCGTAGTCGGGGCCAATGGGGCGCCACAGGGCGAAGCCCTCCGCGAAGTCCGTCGGCGGCCACCACTGGCCCCCATAGCAGGTGGGAAATTCGATGCAGGCCACCGCCGCATAATGGGTGCTGGTCCAGCCCCCCAACAGGATCTGGCCGCACAGCAGCACCAGCCCGCCCCAGGCCCAGGGCCGCAACCCGGCGACGCCAGCCGAGGGCGCCGCCCGGGCTTGCCCGGCCCTTAAGGCTAGCCACCAGAGCAGCGCAAGGGTCGTCATGCCGCCGGCCAGATGGGCGGTGACGATGGTGGGATTCACCAGCAGGGTCACGGTCCACATGCCGAGCAGGCCCTGGAAGATCACCAGACCGACCAGCACCAGGGGGAGGACCAGGGGCAGACCCTGCCGGCGACCCCGCCAGGCCAGCCCGGCCAGCACCAGGACGGCGAGGCCCAACCCGCTCGCGAGATAGCGGTGCACCATCTCCTTCCAGGCCTTGTGGGCCTCCACGGGCCGCTCCGGGTAGGCGGCATTGGCCTCGGCCACCGCCTCCGGGTGGCTGGGGGCCACCAGGCGCCCGTAGCAGCCTGGCCAATCCGGGCAGCCAAGACCGGCGTCGCTCAGTCGCACATAGGCCCCGAGCAGGATGACGGCCAGGGCCAGCAGGGCAGCAAGGCCGGCGAGCCGGGAAAAGGTGCTTCGCTTCATGCTGGCCGGATCCCTAGAATGGCGTCTGCGACCCCAGGACCGAGGTGAGTGACGTGCAGCAGATGGCAGCAACAACTGGGCCCGCCGACATGTCGGCGCCGATCACGCCGGACGACGGGCGGCGCGGACTGGCCAGCGCCTGGCTGGCTCTGGGCGTCACGGCCCTGGCCCTGGCGGGGATCTTCGCCCTGCTCCTGGTGATCGCCAGGGCACCGGGTACGGGGGCCCTCTTCCCCACCCAGGACTTCTTCCGGGTCGCGCTTATCGTCCACGTGGACCAGTCGGTGCTGATCTGGTTCCTGGCCTTCGGCGGCGTGCTCTGGGCCCTGGCGGTCCGACCCATGCCCGGGCTGTCCTGGACGGCCTTCGGGGTAGCGGCGGCGGGCTGTCTGCTGGTGGCGGCCTCCCCCTTCCTGGGCGCCGCGGACCCGCTCCTCAACAACTATGTGCCGGTGCTCGATCACCCGCTCTTCGTCTCGGCGCTCGCTCTCTTTGCCCTGGGGGTGCTGCTCCAGCTTGGGGCCTATCTGGCGCGGGTCCGGGCGGGGCTCCGCTGGGGCGATCCCGTCGGAGTAGGCACCCTGACCGCCGCCCTGGCGACCCTGGTCGCGGCACTGTCCCTGGCCTGGACCTGGGCCAGCCTCTCCCCCGTCTGGGAGGGTAAGGCCTTCTACGAGTACCTGTTTTGGGGTCCGGGCCATGTCCTGCAGTTTGCGTATACCCAGATCCTGCTGGTGGCCTGGATCTGGCTGGTACGGGCACAGGGACGGGATCTGCCCCTGGGGGACCGTGCCCTGTCCGCATTTCTGGTGCTCGGCGTCCTGCCGCTGCTGCTGGTGCCCGTGGTCCATGCGCTCTACGCGCCCGACTCGGCGGAGACCCGCCTGGCCTTCACCCGTCTGATGCAGTGGGGCAACGGACTCGCCGCGGTGCCCATCGGGCTCGCGGTGCTGATCGCCCTGGCGCGGCATGGGGACGGCCGCAAGGCGGCAGAGAGCCTCCCGGTGCGCCGGGCACTGGCGGCCTCGCTGACCCTGTTCGCCGCCGGCGGTGTTCTGTCCCTGTTGATCGCAGGCTCCAACACCATAGTCCCTGCCCACTACCACGGCTCCATCGTAGGCGTGACCCTGGCCCTGATGGGCCTCGCCTACCACCTGCTGCCGCGGCTCGGGTTCGGGACCCCGGCGGGGCGCATGGCCCGCGTCCAACCCTGGATCTACGGCGGCGGACAACTGCTGCACATCGGCGGCCTGGCGGTCTCCGGGGCCCTGGGCATCCAGCGCAAGACCGCCGGTGCCGCCCAGGGCCTCGACAGCCTGACGGCCAAGCTGTCCATGGGGGTCATGGGCATCGGCGGCCTGCTGGCGGTGATCGGAGGCATCCTGTTCGTGCTGGTGGTGATCGGGGCCCTCCGTCGCCGCGCCTGAACGCCGCGACCTCGCCCCGCCAACCCGCCCGGTCTCCCGGGCTGTCC
>JBLMWY010000319.1:0-2795 GCA_050257475.1 Bdellovibrio bacteriovorus | reverse complement strand
TTCCCGGTCCAGCCCAACAAGGCGGTGGTGGGGGCCAACGCCTTCGCCCACGAGTCCGGGATCCACCAGGACGGGGTCCTCAAGCATCGGGAGACCTACGAGATCATGCGGGCCCAGGACGTCGGCTGGCTGGCCAACCGCATGGTGCTCGGCAAGCACTCGGGGCGAAATGCCTTTCGCACCCGGCTGGATGAGCTAGGGGTGGTCCTGGGCTCGGAGGAGGAGCTCAACGCCGCCTTCTCCCGCTTCAAGGACCTGGCGGACAAGAAGCACGAGATCTTCGACGAGGATCTCCAGGCCCTGGTGACCGACGCCAACCTGGACGCCGCCAACGAACGCGTGAAGCTCATCTCCATGCGGGTGTGCTCCGAGACCGGCGAGACCCCGCGCGCCGAGGTGGTCCTGACGGTCGACGGGGAGGAGGAGCCGGGTGTTGCCATCGGCAGCGGTCCGGTGGATGCCACCTTCAAGGCCATCGAATCCATCGTCGACAGTGGCACCGTCCTCAAGCTCTACTCGGTGAACGCTATCACCAGCGGGACCGATGCCCAGGGGGAGGTGACGGTGCGCCTGGAGAAGGGGGGGCGTATCGTCAACGGCCAGGGGGCGGATACCGACATCGTCATCGCCTCCGCCAAGGCCTACATCAACGCCTGCAACAAGATCCTGCAGCCGGCCCAGCGCGCCCACCCCCAGAACGGCGACGTCTAGGGTCGTCGGGGGCATGGAGCGGGCCCGTCGGCACGCCTATCTGCGGGCCATGGGGATCACCCCATGGGTCCCGCGCGGGGATGGCGCGGCCGTCCCAGCCCCCGCCCTGGCGGGTCCTACCGTTGCGGCGGTCGAGCCGACCTCTGAAGTCCCTGGTGGCCAGGTTGCAGAGGGGCCCAGCAACGCGCCGCTGACCCAGGTTCGAGCCGATGCCCTGGATCCGGGGGACTCCGTTGCCTCGCTGGAATGGGAGGACCTGGCAGCGACGGTCGCCGCCTGCCGGGCCTGCGGACTTTGCGAGACCCGCACCCAGACCGTCTTCGGGGTGGGCAGCCGCGGCGCGCAGCTCCTGGTCATCGGCGAGGCCCCGGGGGCGGACGAGGACCGGGCGGGGGAGCCCTTCGTGGGGCGTGCCGGCCAGCTCCTGAACCGCATGCTCGCCGCCATCGGACTGGAGCGCGAGCAGGTCTACATCGCCAACATCCTCAAATGCCGCCCGCCCGGGAACCGGGATCCCAGGCCCGACGAGGTCCTGCGCTGCCTGCCTTATTTGATGCGCCAGATCGAGCTGATCGGACCTCGGATCGTCCTCGCGGTGGGCCGCATCTCCGCCCAGACGCTGCTGGGCACGGACCTTCCGCTAGGGCGCCTTCGGGGGCGCTGGCTGGAGCTCGGGTCCCGGGCCATCCCCCTGCGGGTCACCTATCATCCAGCCTACCTGCTGCGTTCCCCGGACCAGAAGGCCAGGGCCTGGGAGGACCTGACCGCGGTGGCCAGACGGCTTGGGGCCTGAGCCGTTGTTCGGCCTCAACTATCGATCGGCCATGATCGATAAATATTAATAATTCGCTAATTTAGCGATTACTAATATAATGCCGTCCGTGGGTGCTGATGTAGTACTTGCGCTCGCTGCCAAACAACACAGATCACATTCGGAGATTCACATGAAGAAGCTTGCTACTGCCGCCGCTATCGCCGCCCTGCTGGGCGTTTCCGCCTCCGCGTCCGCTTGGTGGGGCGGTGGTCCCTGGGGCGGTGGCCCCGGCTACGGCTCCGGCTGGGGCGACGGCCTGACCGACTGGTTCAGCGATGCCTTCGGCGACGGCTACGGTGATTTCAACATGAGCATGAGCGGCGGCGGAAGCGGCCGCGGCTGGGGTCGTGGGCGTGGCTACGGCCGCGGCTATGGCTACGGCTACGACGGCTGGGGCTACCCGGGCTACTACGGCTACGGTGCTCCCTACTACGGCGGTGGCTACCCCTATGCCATGCCCTATGCCGCTCCTTACGCCGCCCCGGTCGCCCCGGCTGCCCCGGCTCAGACCGAGTCCAAGTAAGACTCCTGATAGGGACCTCGACCCGCGCCCAAGGATGGGCGCCAAGTCAAAGGGCCAGGCGATTCGCCTGGCCCTTTGGTTTTTCATAAGGCACAGGATCTACAGGAAGATCGCTTGGGGGCTGGGTCTTTGTCCTGTCCCGCCCTTCTCCGGTTCATCTCCCAATTCCCGACCCGTTCCGTCGCTCAGCGGCACATCCTGTCATTGACCACGCGGCGGGCGGGCGCCGCCGCGCCGGATCCTACCTCTACTTGACCCAGTAGCCGTCGGACATCGCCTCCATCCAGACGACCAGGGCGTCCTCCTCCTCCTCGGTCATGCCAAGGTTGCCCATCCGCGCCACCTCCAGGTTCGCTTCGACCTCGGGTGCGGGCCAGCAGTCGCTGGCCATGGCCACGTCCACAGTCGCGTCATAGATACCCAGGGACTCGCAGCGGGGCTTGGCGTCGCGGGTGTTATAGAAGTGCACCACCTGCTTCAGGGTCTTGAAGTAGCCGTTGTGCATGTAGGCCTTGTCGACGCAGGGCTCGCCAGGCTCAGCGGTATCGCAAGAACCGAGGGCCACGTTCCGGGTGGTCGGCGTCTTGTGCTTGCCGAGGTTGGTATCCGCATAGGCCGCATAATCCGGGACCGTCGCCAGGAAGCCACCCAGGCCCGGGTCCACCCAGTCGGGGTTGTCGAGCAGGACGGGGTTCAGCGGGTTCTTGGGCACCCCGAGGTTGGCGTAGCTGAAGTTCGTGAACATCG
>JBLMWY010000318.1:0-2531 GCA_050257475.1 Bdellovibrio bacteriovorus | reverse complement strand
GACGAAGACCAGGCTCGCCCCGTCGCGCATCACCAGGTCGATCTCGCCGAAGCGGCACCGGTGGTTGCGCCGGATCAGACGCAGCCCCTGGCGGACGAGGAAGTCGAGGGCAAGGCGCTCCTTGTCCTGGCCGATAGCCTCCCTGTCTGTGCGCCGGGGAGGGACTATCCCTGCCCCCGTCCGGCTGGCTCGGGGCGGGGATTGCGCGGCTTGGACGCCCGCGCTGACGATTCGATGCCCGCCACCGGCTCGGGTCCCGACTCGGTGAAGCGGGCAAGGAACAGTTGTCGGCGCACGCGCCCCAGGGGGTCGATGGAGAGGCGCCCGGTCTTCCCCGGGAAGCTGGCCCCGGGGTTGTCCGCCAGGGTGGTGAGACGCGGGACCAGGCGATAGGCATCGATGCCCATGGCATAGAGCCGGCGCCCCAGGGGGGTCGCCAGATGGGAGGCCGAAGATTTCAGATCGGCGCGCCGCAGCGGGTCATTCCCGTGCTCCAGGCCCAGCATCCAGGGCATGTCCACGAAATAGAGGCCGGCCAGGGCCCGGTCACGGGCCGCGTCCGCGTCCCCCGGATAGACATCGGAGGTAGCGATCACCGGCAGGTCCGCCGCCCCCTTGCGGATCTGCGGGTAGAGGATCCGCGCCTGCTCCGCATTGGCGGCCAAGAAGAGGAAATCGGCGCCGTCCCGGCCCAGGAGGCGCTGGAGAGACGCGGGGACACCAGGGGTCCCCGGGGCGAAGGAGGCTTCCCCCGCCAGGGTCCCGCTCAGCCGTCCCCACTGATTGCGGAAGGCCTCGGCGCGGCGCTTGCCGGCGCCATCATCCGGATAGAGCATCAGGGCCCGGGTGAAGCCAAGGGACTTGGCCTTGTTGGCCACCTCGATGGCGTCGGACTCGGGGGACAGGGCGAACTGGAACAGGTTTGGGGCGGGCCGGCCGGCGGAGGTCCCCTCGTTCAGGGCGAGGGTGGGGACCTTGATCGCGCCCGCGGCCGCCAGGGCATCCACCGACGGCTTGTCGATCGGGCCAATCACATGGGTGGCGCCTGCCTCGATGGCCTGTCCCAGGTTCGCGGCCACCCGCTCCGGGGCGCCACTGTCCACGGGTACGAGCTTGGGCCGCGAGCCGTCGTCGACGCTCGCCGCGGCCCGAATCCCGTCGCGCACCGCGTCGGATACGCCCAAGTAGGGACCGGCCGCGGGTAGGAGCAGGGCCACCTGGTCTCCGGCACGGAAGCCGCCCCGAACGCCCGCCCCCGCCTCCTCGCCGAAGGGCAGATTGGTGCAGCCACTCAGCACCAAGGCAAGGCCCGCCGCGGCTGGCGCCCAGATCAGCCGGCGACGCCGCGGGATCGCGCGATTCTGTTGCATCATAGGGTCTTCCTTAGTCGGGGCGGGGAGGCGATGGTGCGGGGCGAGCGCGGTTTACTATACGTGGTGGCCACGCCCATCGGCAATCTGGCGGATCTGACCGATCGGGCGCGCCAGACCCTGGGCGCGGTGGACCTGATCGCCGCCGAGGACACCCGGGAGACGCGCCGGCTCCTGGCCCATTTCGGGATTACCAAGAGGCTGATCGCCTATCACGATCACAATGAATCGGCGGCAACCCCGCACCTGATCGAGTCCCTGCTCCAGGGTCAGGACCTGGCCCTGGTCTCCGACGCCGGCACGCCCACCCTGAGCGACCCGGGCTACCGATTGGTGGCGGCCGCCTGGGAGGCGGGCATCCGGGTCGTGCCGATTCCGGGGGCCAGCGCGGCCATCTGCGCCCTGTCTGCCGCTGGTCTGCCAACCGACCGATTCCTGTTCCTCGGCTTCCCGCCGCGGGGCAGCACCCAGCGGCGTACCTGGATCGCCGCCGTCGCCGGGGAGCCCGGCACCCTCATTCTCTACGAGAGCGCCAAGCGGGCGACGGAGACCCTCCGGGACCTGTCTTCGGTCCTTGGGGACGCACGGGCGGTGGTGGTGGCGCGGGAGCTCACCAAGCGCTTCGAGACCCTGCTGCGGGGATCGCCCGGGGCCCTGGCGGAACGCCTGGCGACGGACCCCGAGCAACGCTTGGGGGAGCTGGTGATCCTGGTGTCTGGCGCCTCAGGGGCGCCTGCGGGAGACCGCGACGAGCAGGAGCGGGTGCTGCGCATCCTCGCCGAGGACCTCCCGCTGACCCAGGCCGCGGCCCTCGCCGCCCGCATCACCGGGGCCAAGCGCAATGCCTTGTATCGGCTCGGGCTGACGCTGGGGATCGGGCGGGGGGCGGAGTCCGCCGCGGCTCACCCACCCCCCTGAGCCGCGCCCTGGGCCCGGCCCTGTCGACCCTCGCCTTGGGTTACACTCGGGGCCGGGAGTCGGCCGGGCAGCCGCTCCTCCCGACCGAGGGAGGGGAGGAAAGTCCGGGCTCCATAGGGCAGGGTGCCAGGTAACACCTGGGGGGCGCGAGCCCACGGAAAGTGCCACAGAAAAGACACCGCCGATCCCGCCGTTGGGGCCCCGCCCAGGCGTCGGGAGGTAAGGGTGAAAAGGTGCGGTAAG
>JBLMWY010000317.1:0-8687 GCA_050257475.1 Bdellovibrio bacteriovorus | reverse complement strand
GCGTAATGGATGTGCTTCTGGACCCCACGCTTCTCGATGCACAGGTTGATCACCGCCCCCAGATAATCCTGGGGGGTCAGGATATGGGCCTCGATGATGGGCTCCCGGACCTCGCGGATCTTGTTGGGCTCCGGCAGTTCCGCCGGGTTGTCGATGCGGATGACCTCGCCGTCGTTGCGCTCCACCTCGTAGACCACGGTAGGCGCGGTAGTGATGAGGTCCAGGTCGTATTCGCGCTCGAGGCGCTCCTGGATGATCTCCATGTGGAGCATCCCGAGGAATCCGCACCGGAAGCCGAACCCCAAGGCCTGGGAGACCTCGGGCTCGTAGAAGAGGGCCGCGTCGTTCAGCCGCAGCTTGCTCAGGGCATCGCGCAGGTCCTCGTAGGCGTCCGAATCCACTGGATAGAGTCCGGCAAAGACCCGCGGGCGCATCTCCTTGAAACCAGGGAGCTTGGGCGCCGGGTTGTCGGGGCGAGTAATGGTATCGCCCACCGGTGCCCCGTCGATCTCCTTGATGGAGGCGATGAGGAATCCCACCTCCCCCGTGCTCAAGACCGGCCGCTCGGTCTTCTTCGGCGTGAAGACCCCGAGGGCGTCCACCTGATGAACCCGTCCGGTGGAGAGCATGGTGACCTTGTCACGCCGGCGTATCTCGCCGTTGACCACCCGAACCAGTGAGACCACCCCCACGTAGGGGTCGAACCAGGAGTCGATTATCAGCGCCTGCAGGGGGGCCTTAGGATCCCCCTTGGGGGGTGGGATGCGCGCGACGAGGGCCTCGAGCAGATCGGGGATGCCCTCCCCCGTCTTGGCGCTCACCCGCAGGGCATCCTCGGCCTCCAGCCCGATGATCTCCTCGATCTCCCGGATCACCCGCTCGGGTTCGGCCGAGGGCAGGTCGATCTTGTTTAGGACCGGCAGGACCTCGAGGCCCTGCTCGATGGCCGTGTAGCAGTTGGCCACGCTTTGGGCCTCCACCCCTTGGGCCGCATCCACCACGAGCAGGGCCCCCTCGCAGGCGGCGAGCGACCGGGACACCTCGTAGGAAAAGTCCACGTGTCCCGGGGTATCGATGAAGTTGAGCTGGTAGGTCTCGCCGTTGAGCGCCCGGTAGTCCAGGGTCACGCTCTGGGCCTTGATGGTGATGCCCCGCTCCCGCTCCAGGTCCATCGAATCCAGGACCTGACTGGACATCTCCCGCTCGCTCAGCGCCCCGCAGAGCTGGATGAAGCGATCGGCGATGGTCGACTTCCCGTGGTCGATGTGGGCGATGATCGAGAAGTTACGGATGTGGTTGAGCTCGACCATGCCGGGCGCCCCGAGGCTCACAGTGGGAGAGCGTCGGTCCCGAAGGGGGCGTACGCCCGCGGTATGCCTGCACCGCGACACGACCGACGCAAATAGCGCGCCATGATAGCAGAGGGCGGGGCCCCGGTGGAGCCCGGCGTTCCCGCCCGCACTGGATGGAATGTCTTGACCGACCCAGGGAGGGGCTGTTTCCTCGCGCCTCCCGAGCGGACCTGGGATGGCCGCCCATTCTTAAGATCCGCAATCCCTTGACGATGCCCCCTCGCGGGCTCAGTCGGGTGAAGACTGGCGTATGCCCCCTGCCGGCAACCTTTCAGTTCAGCCCTTGGGCAGCTTCAGGGCATAGAACATCCGCCCGTCACCCCTTTGGATGAGCGCGGCGACGGAACGTCCCGGCTCGATCGCCTCGAGGATGCGATTGAAGCCCTCAAGGCCGTCCACCGATTGGTTATCCAACATGAGGATGATGTCGCCGGCGGTGACGCCGGCGCTGGCGGCGGGTCCCTCCTTCACGCTTTCCACCAGCACGCCGCCCTGCTCGACTCCCAGCTCCTCACGCTGGTCTGCCGTCAGATCCCGCACGACCAGTCCGAGGCGATTGGACTTATCCGGGACCGGCTGGCGCGAGACCCCCGCCAACTGCTCATCCTCCGGAAGCTCAGCGATCTTGACCTCGAGCTGAAGACGCTCGCCCTTGCGCAGCACCTCGATCTTGGCCGTTTCCCCCACCGGGGTCGCCCCGACCAAAGGGGGCAGGGCGCTGGAGGTCTGCACGTCTTTGCCATTGAAGCTCAGGATCACATCCCCCGGGAGCAGCCCCGCCTGGGTGGCCGGGCTGTCGGACAGCACCTGAGCCACCAGGGCCCCTTGGGGCTGGGACAGCCCGAAGGTCGGCGCCAGCTCGCGGGTCACGTCCTGGATCAGAACGCCGAGCCAGCCCCGGCTCACGCGCCCCTTGGTCTTGAGCTGATCTACCACGTCCATCACGAAGTCGATGGGAATCGCGAAGGAGAGCCCCATGAAGCCGCCCGTGCGGCTGTAGATTTGACTGTTTACCCCAACCACCTCGCCGTCCAGATTGAACAGCGGCCCCCCGGAGTTGCCTGGATTGATGGCCACGTCGGTCTGGATGAACGAGACATAGTTCTCGGAGGGAAGGCTGCGGCCTTTGGCGCTCACGATGCCCGCGGTGGCGGAGTGCTCGAAGCCGAACGGCGACCCGATCGCCAGGACCCACTCGCCCACGAGGAGATCCCGCGCCGAGCCGATGCGCACCGCCGGCAGATCCTGGGCGTCCACCTTGAGCAAGGCGATATCGCTACGCTTGTCGGCGCCCACCAGGGTGGCGACGAACTCCCGACGATCGCTGGTGCGGACGATGATCTCGTCAGCGCCCTCCACCACGTGGGCATTGGTGAGCACATAGCCGTCGGCGGAGATGATGAACCCCGATCCGAGGGACCGGGACTGCTGATCTTCCTCCGGAGCCTCTCCCGGCTCACCCTGATCGCCGAAGAAGTGCCGAAAGAAGTCCTGCAGCGGGCTGTCCTCGGGCAGGTCCGGGATCGAGAAGCCCTGGAACTGCTGCGTGAGACTCTGGCTCTGCTTGGTGCTGATATTGACGACGGTTGGCCCGTTTGCCGACACGAGCTCCGTGAACTCCGGGAGCGCGCGGGTGGTGGCACCTGCCCCGGTGAGCGACGCGCTGAGGGTCAGGCCCAGCAGCAAGGCTAGCCTCGGACGAATGCGGTGAATGGAACCCATGGATACTCCGATGTGCGATCGAATGAGCCTTCCGGTGCACCCGGGGGCCACCGTGTAGACGGGGCCCGCGAACCCGGCTCAGCGACTATCGACCGGATCGGGAGAGGGGCTCGCAGGCGACGTCAACGCTGACGCGACGTAGGACGACGGGGTCGTGCTCGGGGTCCCGCCCCCAGCGCGCACTGTAGCGGCGCAGCCAGAATAACGCCAGCGCGAAACCCAGCACACCACCGGCTAGCGCCGGCAGATCGGCCCCGATGTCTGAAGCGGCCCGAGCCGAGTCCCGGAGGACCAGCCACTGACCCAGGACCGCGCCTGCGGCCAGGCCCAGGATGGGCACTAGATAGGCCGCAAAGGCCGAAGCCAGCAGGCCCGACTCCGAGACCCCCACCGCGACCCGCTCCCCGACCTTGGCCTCGGCCTGGTTGCGGGCCTTGAGGGTGACGACGCGTCGCCCGAGGAAGCGGTCGACGAGCGACGTCCCGCACCCAGACTGGGCGCCGCAGCCCGCGCAGCCGCTGTCGCGCTCCATGCGCACCTCGGCCAGGTTCCCGCTGAGGGACACCACAATCCCCTCCTGCTCGATCATCAGGGCGCCCCCGACTCCGCACGGACCCCAGCTAACGCCGCCTCCACGGTGGCCGCCGGCACCTCTCCGACCACGGTGACCTGGTGCCCATCGATCTGTCCGCCAGCCGCATGGATAGCGCCGGTGCGGGTGACTCCGACCAGACCCTCGGTGGTCCCCGGCTCGATATAGACCGAGTAGGCGGACAACCGATCGCTGAACACGAAGTGATCCACATCGGTCCCGCTTGGGCCCCGCAGCACGTCGTACATCACCGGCTCAAACCCCGGGGGACGCCCGTCGAAGCGCCAGCGTGTGCTATCAGGGAATCCGGGCCCGTCGCTGTCGGCGCTTGCCGACGCAGGCGCGATCTCGGAGTTCCCCGTATCGTCCTGGAGAACCAGGGAGGTGAACATCAGTTGCTCGAGGGGCTCGCCCCCGAGATCGATCAGATCCGTTTTGAGGGGCAGGCGGGTGGCACGATCGAGATGGAGCCGGTACCCATAGCGGAGGGCATCGCGCGGCTTTATCGCGATCACGTCCGTATCCCGTCCCGCGACCCGCGCCACCCCTTCAATGGCGAACTGGTACCGGTCTGCGAGGAGGGCCGGCTCGATGCGATCCGAGCGCAGGAGGTTGGGGCCCAAATGACTCTTGACCGAGATCGGTTGGCCGTCGGGCATGACACAGGTCACACGGTCCCGTTGGCGGGTTACGGCCCTGACGGGACCGCTCAGCGAGACCAAGCGCTCCTGCACTCGACCTCCGTCGATCCGGTGGACCAGGTGCAGGGTCTCCAGGTGGTTCTCGGAGAGGTGCACCAGGGTCCCCTCGTAGCCCAGGGAGCGCAAGGCTCGGTTCATGTGCTCGAGCAGGTCGCGGGCACGCTCCTGATCCCCTCCTTCTGCCGATGCCAACCCGGTCGCCAGACCGAGTAGTGCCACGAGGGTCGCCGCCCAAAGCCTAGTGAGCGGCTTCATAGCCGACCAGGGTGGCGTACGGCAGCATCCCCTTGACACCGGCGGCCGGGGCCGCGTCCTGGTGATTCACCAGGAACAGGTCGAGCTTGCTCGCCAGATCCGGGCGGTCCAGGTCCCAGCGACGCTCCACCACGGCGCCGCCCTGCGCCGCGGCGGCGATCGGCGGATCCGGGACATCGGGGACCCTGGAGTGGGGCCCTTGGAACAGGTTAGGAACCGCGAACACCGCCAGTAAGGCGGCGCCAGCGGCGAGGGCGGCGCCACCGAAGGGTGCCAGCCGGCTATAGGTCGCGGATCGACGCGGTCGCCGGCGAATAGGGATTGGCTCGCTTCGGAGCGCCTGACCGACAGACTCCGCGATTCCTCTCGCCGCGGGATGAACCGTCTCCCCCCGCAGCGCCTGGCCGATTAGGTGGTAGCGTTCCCACGCGCATCGCAGCCCTGGGTCGTCAGCGATCTGGTCCACGAGCCCGGCGGCGAGGTGCTCGCCGAGCTCGTCATCGATCAGGGCCGAGAGTTTTTCGAGTCGTTGGTCGTTCATCACCAGGGTGTGTCCCAGCTTGAGTTCATGCGAGTGGGCACCCGTGTCAGGCGCGCCGGGCGCGGGCGGCGGCGGCGGACACTCGAGCGCTCCCTTAGGGCTCCAGCAGCGGGCGCAACCGCTTGTCGATCGCCTCTCGTGCCCTGAAGATTCTCGATCGCACCGTGCCGATGGGACAGGCCATGGCGTTGGCGATCTCCTCGTAGCTCATCCCCTCCAGCTCGCGCAGCACAATCGCTGTACGCAGATCATCCGGCAGGGCATCGAGGGCCTGCTGAACGGTACGCGCAATCTCATCCGTCAACAGGTGGCGTTCCGGCGTCGCATTCTCCCGAAGGCGCGCGCCCAGATCCATCTGCTCGGCCACGTCGGCCTCGAGATCGTCTCCTGGGGGTCGGCGCCCCTGGGCCACGAGGTGGTTCTTGACCGTGTTCACCGCGATCCGATAGAGCCAGGTGTAGAAGGCGCTCTCGCCGCGAAACCCGTCCAAGGCCCGATAGGCCTTCAATAAGGCGTCCTGGGTGACGTCCAAGACCTCTACCGGATCCCGAATGTAGCGCCCGATCAGGTTAGCCACCTTCTGCTGATACTTCAGGACCAGCAGGTCGAAGGCGCGTCGGTCTCCCGCCTGGGCGCGACGGACCAGCTCCTGATCGGTGCTACGCTCAGACATGGGCGATCGCTCGAGAGGGCGCCGCCCTGAGATCCGATGCCATGGACAGCTCTCTGTTGGGGAAGTTCTTGGACTAAGCGAGATGCGGCCGCCGAGCCCCAAATAAACCGGCAATGCTTGATCCAGGACATCAAATGGGCAACTGTAGCCCCAGCACTCGGGGAACCGACCGCCCGCCCACCGTCCAGAGGACGCCGGGAGCTGCCGCCCATCACCCTACCTAGCCTAGCGTCTTCGCAGAAGGAGCCTTGTAGCCCCCATGTCCGAGATCGTCCATCGACACGATGTCCTGATCCTTGGCAGCGGCGCCGCCGGCCTCAGCCTGGCCTTGCGCTTAAGTCCAGACCTCTCCGTGGCGGTCGTCTCCAAGCGTGAGCTCACCGAGGGGAGCACCCTGTACGCCCAGGGCGGCATCTCGGCGGTCCTAGACGCCCAGGATTCCGTGGAGTCACATGTGCGCGACACCCTGAGGGCCGGGGCGGGCCTGTGCGACACGCGTGTGGTCCGCCACGTGGTGGAGCGCGGCCCCTACAACATCCGCTGGCTCCTGGACCAAGGGGTCGCGTTCACCCGCAGCGACGAATACGGCACGGCGGGTGGCTATCACCTCACCCGGGAGGGAGGGCATAGCCACCGGCGAGTGGTGCACGCCGCGGACGCCACCGGCCGGGCCGTCGCAACCACCTTGGAGGCCCGGGTCCGCGCCGCCCCCAATGTGAGCCTCTACGAGCAGCACATCGCGGTGGACCTGCTGACCACGCGTCATCTCGGTCCCGGCGCCTTGAAAGGAAAAGGCCAGACCAACCGCTGCTTCGGCGCCTATGTGCTGGACCGCGGAACCGGGCGGGTGGAGACCTTCCTGGCGCGCTTCGTCGTCCTCGCCACGGGTGGCGCCAACAAGGTGTATCTGTACACCAGCAATCCGGATGTCTCGACCGGCGACGGGATCGCGATGGCCTGGCGTGCCGGCTGCCGCGTCGCCAACATGGAGTTCATGCAGTTTCACCCAACCTGCCTCTATCATCCCGACGCCAGATCGTTTCTCATCACCGAGGCCCTGCGCGGCGAAGGCGCCCGGCTGCTCCTGCCCGGCGGCGAGCGCTTCATGCCCCGCTTCGACGCCCGGGCCGAGCTGGCCCCCCGGGACATCGTCGCCCGCGCCATTGATCACGAGATGAAACGACTCGGGGCCGAATGCGTGTATCTCGATATCTCCGACCGCCCGGCCGACTTCATCATCGAGCACTTTCCGACCATCCACGCGCGTTGCCTGGAGCTCGGGATCGACATCACGCGGGAGCCCATCCCCGTGGTCCCCGCCTCCCATTACACCTGCGGCGGGGTCATGGTCGACCAGCGGGCGCGCACCGACCTGCCGGGTCTCTACGCCAGCGGCGAGACCGCCTACACGGGCCTGCACGGGGCCAATCGCATGGCCAGCAACTCGCTCCTGGAGTGCCTGGTCTACTCGGAGCTGGCGGCCAAGGACATCGCGCAGTTGGCCGACGAGACGCCCGAGCCGCCCCAGGTCCAGCCCTGGGACGAGAGCCGTGTGACCGAGCCCGACGAGGAGGTGGTGGTCACCCACAACTGGGATGAGCTGCGCCGCTTCATGTGGGACTACGTCGGGATCGTACGGACCAGCAAACGACTGCGGCGTGCCAAGCGGCGCGCCGATCTGCTGCAACAGGAGGTCATCGAGTACTACAGCAACTTCCGGGTGAGCAACGATCTCATCGAGCTGCGGAACCTCCTGGAGGTAGCCGATCTCATTATCCAGTCGGCCTTGCGCCGCCGCGAGAGCCGCGGTCTGCACTTCACCACCGACTTTCCGCGCAAGGACTCCACCCAGCGCTCACCTACCATTCTGATCCCAGACGGCTATCAGCCCCGGCCCCAGGGCTGACGGGCGTGGGGAGACCGGCGGCCGGAGTCCGTCGATTCTAGCCGGGCTAGCGTCGGCCTCCACCAACCGGTCCGGACGCGCCCCCGACGGCACCAGCCGGCGCTGAGGCTGCCGGCCCACCCGGAGCCCCGACGGCGCTCCCACCCTGACCCGAGAATCCTGGGCCGCCGAACCCGCTTGGGGCCGGGAATCCCCCAACCGCGCCGGGGTAGAGAGCGCCCCAGTGATCGGCTCCCGTACCCCCGCTCGCCCGGCCATCCATCCGCGTCGAGTGTGGCGGCGACAGGGTCGGCCCATCCCAATCGCGCGCGGGGGAGCGCCACGAGCCCGGCGTCCTGGCCCCCTCCTTGGCCGCCGGTCGCCCGGCAGGGCGCAACACCCCCTCCCCGTCCAGGTCCACCAAACGCAGCCTGAACCGCTCGAGCCCGCATGGCGCCGATAGGACACGCACGCTGTCGGGCTCAAGGGCGCCGTCGGGTCCAAACCGACCCTGGACCACCACCCGAGCGCCGACGGCTGGCCGATAGGCGGTATCGGGCAGCGTCAGGGCGGCGACACGGCGGCCACTGGCGTCGACAAATCCCTCCACCAGGAAACTCCGCACCCGCCCGCCGAAGGGCAGATCCGACCCGATGCGCACCCGATCGCCCCGCAGGGTGTCGCCCTCAGGCTCACCAAAGAGGGTCAGATCCACACCCACCGAGATGGCGGATGGAGCAACAGCCGCGGGCAGCGAATAGGTTTGTCCTCCAATGACAAAGCCGCTCGCATCCACCCGCTCCACATGACCCCGGACGAAGGGCTCTAGACCCTCAGGGGGGCGTTCGAAATGGGACGCGACGATGGTGCCCTTCGCATCGCGGAGTCCGGACACGGCCACCCAATCCCCTTGGCGTAGCACCGCATTGAGCGGGTCCCCTTGAGGCATCATGACCCGTTGGCCCA
>JBLMWY010000316.1:0-2740 GCA_050257475.1 Bdellovibrio bacteriovorus | reverse complement strand
ACCCGCGACCTGGATTCCTATAGCCGCCGGGCGGTCGACCGGTACCTGTAGACCAGGCCAGGCACCTCAGGCGGGACTCAAGGGGGCGGACCCGGCGCCAAGGTTTGACCAGCCCGCCGTGCTGTCGGGACAATGGCGGGACCCACCCAACCGGTATCAGCCCCATGAACGCCATCGCCGAAAGGACCATAGTCCCCTTGCCCAGCCTCCGCGAGGTCAAGCCGCTCAGCCTGATCTTCGAGCGGCCCCTGGCCCTGCCACCTGCCTTCTGCGATGAGGTGATCGAGCGCTTCGAGTCTCACCCGGAGCACCAGTACCGGGGGCGGGTGGGGCAGCTTCGCGCCGAGGACCCGGGCGTCAAGCGCACCACGGATCTCGTGGTCAGCAACAAGCCTGAGTGGAAGGACGTGGATCAGATGTTCTTCCGGTCGCTGGCCGCCGCCATCAAGGAATTCCGGGAGACCTTTCCCTACTTCAAGGGGCCCTTCAAGGACGAGGGCTACCAGGTCCAGCGCTATCTGCCGGGCGAGTACTACCACTGGCACGTGGACGGGGGCAGCCATGAGCTCAGCCAGCGCCAGCTCGTCGCCCTGTGGTACCTGAACGACGTGCCGGGTCCGGGCGGCGAGACTGAGTTCCTCTACCAGCAGGTGAGCGTGCGCCCGGAGCGGGGCAAGCTGGTCCTGTTCCCCCCCTTCTGGACCCACGAGCACCGGGCGGCGGTGCTGCGCGAGGGGGTAAAGTACATCGCCACCACCTGGGTGGTGTTCGCCTGATGGCCGCCGAGGGGGCCGGGCGGGCGCCGACCCTGCTCGCCATCGTCGAGCTGGGGGGCTACCCGAACCTGACCCCCCTGTATCGGGAGCTGGGGCTGGACTTCGAGCTGGTCAGCTCCCAGCGCAAGGCCCAGGCGGCGCTCAAGCGGCGCGTGCCCGACATCATCGTCGCCGAGTACAACTTCCAGTCGGACTTCAGGGACCGAACCAGCAACCTGGAGACCCTGATGGCCATACTTCAGCGCCACCCGGGGGTGCGGGTGATCTGCTTCTACCTCCCCGAGGTGCGACCCAAGCTCGATCTGCTGATGGCACGCTTCCCGATCTTCGAGGCGATCCCCTATCCCGTGGATCAAAAGGCGGTGGAGCGGGCCCTGCGCCGGGCCTTGGCGCCGCCCGCAATCCCTTCCCCGGACAGCTAGCGCAGCAAGGCCATGCAGGCCGCCGGGGGCTGGGGCTCCGCCCTGGGCTGATCCTTGGGCTTGGAGGGGCGGCGGGCCTCCTCGCTGAACCACCAGGCGAGGTCCGCGCCGCATCCATCCCCGGCGGGCAGGGGCGCCTGCTGGTCGCATTGGGGGCTATCGGCAGGACAGCGCAGCCGCACATGGAAGTGGGCGTCGTGCCCGAACCAGGGCCGCACCTTGCGCAGCCAGCCCCGGTCGCCCTTCACCTCCTGACAGACCGCCCGCTTGATGGCCGGGTTGACGAAGATGCGGTCCACCCTGGGGTGGCGGGCTGCCGTCTCAAGCAGGAAGCGCTGATCCGGCCCCCAGGCCATCGCCATGCCGAGCCCGCCCGTCTTCACCATGCTCTGGGGGTCGTCCCGATTGTCCATGAGGCGCGCTGCCGCTTCCGGCGTCCGGGCCAGGGTGAACCAGATATCGACGTCGAGCCCGTTCTGATGGCTGCGATGGGAGGAGGGCATGCGCCCGCCCCGGGGCTGGCTCAGGTCCCCTACCATGACCAGGTCCAGTCCCTTGGCGCGGGCCGCCAGCCCGAGATCGCCGATCATCCGAAGGAGCTCCGGATGGCCGTAGTAACGGTTTCGGTAGCGCCGCACGCTCACATAGCCGGTGCCAGACTGGGGGAGGGCCTGGGCCCCGCCGACACAGCCGTTGGAGGCGGCCCCGATGACCTGGCTGTGTCCCGGGCTCGGGGCGCTGACCTGGGCCCAGGGGCTCGCCGCTAGGGTCAGGGGTAGGGCCAACAGGGCGCTGAGGAGCGCGATCTGAGGCTCACGGCGGTACCACGGCTGTTTGCGTTCGGACATCCTTCGGGTCTCCAGGGGGGCGGGCGGCGGCGCGCGGATTATACCGGGTCCCCCGGTGGCCGGTGCCACCCGCGACCGACTGGCGCCCGGTTGCTAGACCTACCGTGATGCTTGGTCTATGGTTGATTCATCCGCCGGCGGCCCGTGTCCCGGGCCCTGAGCGGCAAGGGCCTCCTCCCGGGGAGGCCCAGAACGACGCCACTCGGCAGCGCCCAAGGCACCCCTTGGCGCACCGGTCGGCGCAACCACCGGAGGAACAGCGATGGGTCCCGAATTGGCGAGTCCCAAACTTGCGGTGCCCCTGTCCGTGGCCATCCCGTGGGCGCGCTCAATTGCCCGGCCTCCCTCTCCAGGCGTTCCGTCCCGGTCGCCCAGAATCGCCACGATTTCCCCACAGACGCGGGACAGCGAGGGCAGGGCGATCCTTGCCTTCAGGGACCCGCCGTCGCTCATCCACCACCAACTGAGGACCTGAGCATCATGCAAGTCTCCCGTCGGACCTTCCTCAAGGTCTGCGCGGCGGGGGTGGGGACCTCCAGCCTGGCGCTCCTGGGCTTCGCCCCGGACGCTGCCCTGGCGGAGGTGCGCACCTTCAAGCTCGCGCGGGCCACCGAGACCCGCAACACCTGTCCCTATTGCTCCGTTGGTTGCGGCGTCCTGCTCTACAGCCTGGGGGACAAGGCCAAGAACGTGC
>JBLMWY010000315.1:0-7035 GCA_050257475.1 Bdellovibrio bacteriovorus | reverse complement strand
CCGGCCTCAACCGAGGCGAGCGGCTCCCCGGCCACCTGGGGAGGGGTCGTGCCAGCGGCCGCGTGGGAAGCATCTGCGACGACTGGCTCCCTTGCCTCCGGGACTGTCTCCCCGGACTCGCCCTGGGCCGTCTGCGACGGGGTCGCCACCACCGGCTCAGACCGATGCTCATCGCCCGCCTTGGGTGGCGGCTCCATCACCGGCTGGGCCTGGCGCGAAGGCCGATCCCAAAGGCCCGCGAGCAGGCCCCCACCGGGGGGCTCGCCTCCTAGCCAGCCATAGCCCAGCCAGCCCGCCACCAGCATCAGGGTCAGGGCCGCGGCGGCGGCGAAGACCGGACGCACGACCGGCGAGGGTGCGCCACTCATGGGATCGCCCTGGACCTCGCGGGCCGCCTTGGCGACGATCGCCGGGGTCACCTGGTTGGCGCGGGTGACACAGGCGCCGAGCAGGGCGCGGTCGCACAGGATGTTGATCACGCGCGGTATGCCGCCGGAGACCTGGTGGATGCGCCGCACCGCCGCGGAGGTGAAGAGCGGCCGATCCACCCCGGCCACGGCGACCCGGTGGCGGATATAGTCGCCGGTCTCGCCAAGGCTCAGGGGACGCAGATGGAAGCGGGCGGTGATGCGCTGGTTGATCTGGCGCAGACCCTCCCGCTCCAGCATCCGGCGCAGCTCCGGCTGGCCCACCAGGAAGATCTGAAGCAGCTTGTGCTTGGTGGTCTCCAGATTGGTCAGGAGCCGGATCTGCTCCAGGACCTTGGGCCGCAGATTCTGCGCCTCGTCGATCATCAGCACGGGCCGACGCCCGTTGGCGTGGGACTCCAGGAGATAGCGGTTGAGCAGATCCACCAGGAGCTTCACCGAGCGCTCGCCCTCGGGCACCGCCACCCCGAACTCGTCGCAGATGCTGAGCAGCAGCTCGTTGGCGGTCATCGCCGGGTTGAGGATCAGGGCCACGTCCACCCCTTCCGGGAGCTGCTCCAGGAAGGCGCGGCAGACCGTCGTCTTGCCAGTCCCCACCTCGCCGGTGAGCAGGACGAAACCGCCGCTCTCCCCCGCCCCATAGAGCAGATGGGCCAGGGCCTCCTTGTGCTGCTCGCTGAGGAACAAGTAGTGGGGATCCGGGGCAATGGAGAAGCTCGGCTCCTTGAGTCCGAAATATTTGGGATACACGGCAACTGCTCGGGGTTCTTGGCTGGGACGGGCCCCGGCGGCGAGGAGGACCGGGGGGGCGAATTGGGGACGCGGCGCGTTGCCGCGAGGTTAGACAGGCACTCGCTGAGCGTCAAGCAGGCGCGCCGACACCCTGCATTTCCCCCCAAGGAGACCCGCGCACCTCGGCCGCGGACGCCGGCACCTCCACGCCTTTTTTCCAATCATTGACGTTTACAGAATTAATCCGATTAATCTTGCGCGGGTCCCCCATTGCAGGGAACCTTGAGGGGACCTTAAAGCAGCGCGCCCCCAGGATTCTTCAAGGCACGACGCGAGAGGCGCGATCCCCACTGCGCTTCCTGCTCAGGCCCTTCCGCGCTTGACCAGGGCGGCGCCTCCCTGGATCGCGTGGGCACCTTGAATCGACTGGGTGCCCTTGAGAGCAAGCAACCGGCGCCCGGCGCCGTGCCGACCACCACTGAGAGCTGAGAGACCCCCGACGGGGGTCGGGGAGTAGAAACCCATGTCCGAACGCGTGGAAGTTGCCGGCCTACAGGTGGCCAAACCCCTCTACCAACTCGTCAAGGACGAGATCACACCCGGCACCGGAATTGACCCGACGGGATTCTGGCGATCCTTCGCCGCCATCGTCGCCGATCTTGGCCCCCGGAACCGGGCCCTCCTGGCCCATCGGGACCAGCTCCAGGCCCAGATCGACGCCTGGCATCGGGAGCACCGCACCGAGCCCTTCGACCATGAGGCCTATCGCGCCTTCCTCGCCGACATTGGGTATCTGGCCCCCGAGGGCGCGGACTTCAGCGTCACCACCGCCAACCTGGACCCGGAAATCGCCAGCATCGCCGGGCCCCAGCTCGTCGTGCCGGTCAGCAACGCCCGCTATGCCCTCAATGCCGCCAATGCCCGCTGGGGCAGTCTCTATGACGCCCTCTACGGCACCGACGTGATCCCGGATCAGGGTCCCCTCGCCCGGGGCCAAGGATACAACCCGGCACGCGGCGCCGAGGTCATCGCCCGGGCCGCGTCCTTACTCGACCGGGTCGCGCCGCTGACCCGGGGCTCCCACCGTGAATCCTGCGGCTACCGGGTGGACAACGGCACCCTGGTCGCCTGCCTGCAGGACAACATCCAGACCCTGCTCCAGGATCCCGCCCGTTTCGCGGGCTACCGGGGCGACCCAGGCAACCCGGAGGCCGTACTCCTGGTCCACCACGGCCTGCACCTGGAGCTCTCCATCGACCGCCACCACCCGGTCGGCCAGGCAAGCCCTGCGGGCGTGGCCGACCTGCTGCTCGAATCGGCGGTCACCACCATCCAGGATTGCGAGGACTCGGTGGCCGCGGTGGACGCCGAGGACAAGGTCGAGGTCTACCGCAATTGGCTAGGGCTCATGAAGGGCACCCTGACGGCGCGTTTCGAGAAAGGTGGCCGGCTGGTGGATCGGGCCATGAATCCGGATCGGTCCTACCTGGCCCCGGACGGCTCCCCCTTCAGCCTGCCGGGGCGCTCCCTGATGCTGGTGCGCAACGTGGGCCATCTGATGACCACCGACGCGGTGCTCGATGCCGAGGGCCAGGAGGTGCCTGAGGGGATGCTGGACGGCCTGGTCACCAGCCTCTGTGCCCTCCATGACCTCAAGGGGCTTGGCACCTGCCGCAACTCCCGCGCGGGCAGCGTCTACATCGTCAAGCCCAAGATGCACGGCCCCGACGAGGTCGCGCTCACCGTGGACCTGTTCGCCCGCATCGAGGCGGCCCTGGGCCTCTCCGCCAACACCCTCAAGATCGGCATCATGGACGAGGAGCGGCGCACCACGGTGAACCTCAAGGAGTGCATCCGGGTCGCCCGCGACCGGGTCATCTTCATCAACACCGGCTTCCTCGACCGCACCGGGGATGAGATCCACACCGACATGGAGGCCGGTCCCGTGCTGCGCAAAGGGGCCATGAAGGGCGCCCCCTGGCTACTCGCCTATGAGGACTGGAACGTGGACCTCGGGCTTGCCTGTGGTCTGCCCGGTCACGCCCAGATCGGCAAGGGCATGTGGACCATGCCCGACGAGATGCGGGCCATGGTGGAGACCAAGATCGCCCACCCCAAGGCCGGCGCAAACTGCGCCTGGGTGCCCTCCCCCACGGCGGCCACCCTCCATGCCCTGCACTACCACGAGGTCGACGTGGCCACCCGCCAGGCGGAGATCGCCGCCGGAGGGCGACGCGCCCGGCTCGAGACCATCCTGCAGGTCCCCGTCGATCCCGACCGTGCCTGGACCCCGGAGGAGATCCAGGAGGAGCTGGACCTCAACTGCCAGGCGATCCTGGGCTATGTGGTGCGCTGGGTGGACCAGGGGGTCGGCTGCTCCAAGGTCCCGGACCTGGGCAACGTCGGCCTGATGGAGGACCGGGCAACCCTGAGGATCGCCAGCCAGCTCCTCGCCAACTGGCTTCATCACGGGGTCATCGACCGGGCGCAGGTGAGACGGACCATGGAGCGGATGGCCGAGGTCGTGGACCGCCAGAATGCCGGCGATCCGCTCTATCGGCCCATGGCCCCGGGCTTCGACGGCATCGCCTTCGAGGCGGCCCTGGAGCTGGTCTTCAGGGGTCGGGCGGTGTCCAACGGATACACCGAGCCCACCCTGCATGCGATGCGCCGACGGGTCAAGGCGGCGCGCTGAGTCCTGACGGCTTGTGGAGAGGCCGCCGCGAGCGGCCCCAGGCGCCGCGACCCGGTCCGCTCATGCTGTCCAGTGCGAATCGCCGGCTAATTGATCCAGATCGGGTTTCAGGGCCACAAATTTACGCCATGCTTGCGGCTAATGCGCATTGACAAGCAGGGCTTCTTGCGTTAGCGCATCAGAAAATAATGATCCGGGAATGGGCAAGGAGCAGACGCCAGGGAGCAGGCGCACAAACCAGACCGCAACCAAAGTGAGCCACATCAATCCACCGTCGGTGGAGGAGTCAATCATGTCTGTCACGCAGATCGCGGGCCGCGACCTGGAGCTCAACCGCAAGGGTCACCTGGTCCATTTTGACCATTGGGACCGAGGCATCGCCGAGGCCCTGGCGGCGGAGGAAGGCCTGACCCTCACGGACTGTCATTGGAGCGTCATCAACTTCCTGCGGGATTACTACACGACCCATGAGATCGCGCCCTCCCCGCGGGTGGTGATCAAGAGCATCGGCCAGGAGATCTCCGCCCACGTGCCCTGTACCCGCAAGCACCTGGAGTCCCTGTTCCCCGGTGGCGGCTGCAAGCAGGCCTGCCGGATCGCCGGTCTCCCGGATTACTACTGCCACTGCTGAGACTCGCCGACCAGGGGCCCGAGAGGGTCCCGGGAATCCCCTGGCCCAGTGCCCTGATCCGGTCCCGCCGCCTTCGGGAGGGCCCCGAGGCGCGGATTTGCGCCCTGAGCCGAGGGGATCGCGGGGCGCGACGTCGCCGGGCCCTAGAGCCCATCCAGGTGCAGCACGGGGGGCTCGCACCGGGTCCCGCGGCAGCGGTAGGCGCGGGGCATGGGACCGGCCTTCATCCCCGCCAGGGCCCCGGGCAGGTCGGTCTCGCCGCTGGGGATGGCCAGCACCAGGCGCCGCGGCCGATAGCCCCGCTGGGCGGCCGCCTGCCAGTCGTCCAGCACCTCCGCATCGGCCCGGATGATCAGGGTCTCGGGCGGATCCAGATGCTCGTCCAGGGCAAAGAGCAGGCTCGCGTGGGCATAGGGCAGGCGGGCCATGGCCTCCCCGGCCAGCTCCAGGGTGCGCCGGGCGGCCTCCAGGTAGCGGGTCTCGCCCAGGAGGTGACCCAAACGCTGGAGCGCGAAGGCGGCGATGCCGTTGCCCGCCGGCAGTGACTCGTCGCTCAGGGGCTTGGGCCTATGGATCAGGGGCTCATGATCCCGGGCGGTGAACCAGAAGCCACCGGCCTCCGGGTCCTGGAACTGGTCCAGCAAGACCTCCGCCAGGGCCACCGCGAGCTCCAGATCGGCCCGGGACCACCGGGTCTGAAGCAGCTCCAGCAGGGCGTCCAGCAGGTTGGCGTAGTCGTCCAGGTAGGCATTGAGGTGGGCCTTGCCGTCCTTGTAGGTGGCGAGCAGACGCCCGTCCCGCCATAGGGTCGAGCGGATGAAGCCCAGCGCCGACTCGGCCGACTCCAGGTAGTCGGGCCGCCCCAGGACCCGGGCGGCCCGCGCCATGCCCTTGATCGCCAGGGCATTCCAGGCGGTCAGGACCTTCTCGTCCCGGCCTGGACGGACCCGGCCCTCGCGCTCGGCGAGCAGCGTGGCGCGGGCCGTGGCCAGCAGCGCCTGCACCGCCTCGGGCTCCAGCCCCAGAGGCCCGGCCACCGCCTCGGCCGTCTGCCAGACATGGAGGTGCCAGGCCCCCTCGAAGTTGGGCTCCCGATCCAGCCCGTAGACGGCGGCGAAGGGGGCGTACTCGGCGGGGGTCAGGAGCCCACGGACCTGCACCCGGTCCCAGACGTAGAAGCGTCCCTCATGGCCCTCGCTGTCGGCATCGAGGCTCGAGTAGTAGCCCCCCTCCGGCGACTGCATCTCCCGGATCAGCCAGTCGGCGGTGGCGGTCGCCGCGTCCCGGAACAAAACCTCGCCGGTGATCGCGAAGGCGTCGCAGCACAGGGCCAGCAGGGGCCCGTTGTCGTAGAGCATCTTCTCGAAGTGGGGGATCTGCCAGAGGTCGTCCACCGAATAGCGGCAGAACCCTCCGCCGAGCTGGTCGTTGATCCCGCCCCCGATCATGCGCTCCAGGGTGAACCGGGCCTGGTGCAGGGCGTCCCCATCGGGCGCTCCGGCGGCGTGGGAGGCCGCGTAGCGCCGCAGCAGCAGCTCCAGATTGGTGGGATGGGGAAACTTGGGCGCCCGCCCAAAGCCCCCGTGCCGGGCGTCGAAGCTATCGGCGAGCTGGCGCAGGGCCGCATCCACCAGGGACCCGTCCGGCATGGCCCCGCCCCGGGCCGGCTCCAGCCCCCCGAGCGCGGCCAGCAGGTCCCGCGTCTGGGCGTCGATGGCCTCCCGCTGCTCCCGATAGGCCCGCTCCACCCCCTCCAGGAGCTGGGTGAAGGACGGGAGCCCATGGCGAGGCTCCGGAGGGAAATAGGTCCCGGCGAAGATCGGCTCATGCCCGTCCGGGGTGAGGAAGACCGTCAGGGGCCAGCCCCCCGGACGTCGGGCGAGGAGCTGATGGGCGGTCTGATAGACCTTGTCCAGGTCCGGCCGCTCCTCCCGATCCACCTTGATGTTGACGAACAGCGCGTTCATCAGCTCCGCCGTGGCCGGGTCCTCGAAGGACTCGTGGGCCATGACGTGGCACCAGTGGCACGCCGAGTAGCCGATGGACAGCAGGATCGGCTTGTCCTGCTCCCGGGCCAGGGTCAGGGCCTCCTCGCACCAGGGCCACCAGTCCACCGGATTGTGGGCATGCTGCTGGAGGTAGGGGCTGGTGGTCTGCGCGAGCCGGTTCGCGGGGCCGAGACGGGAGGCGTGGGGGCTGGACATCGGGACACTCGCGGGATCTGAACGTGTCTTTCAGGGAGTGTGGGCCTGATCGCGCGGAGTTTCCAGGCGAGGCCGACCGATCCCCAGGGTGCGGCCCCCTTCTGGTAGGCTTCCGCGACCCATCCATCCCAGGGAGCCCGAGCCATGAAACCCACCCCTCTCGTCCTGCGCAAGGATCAGGAGCGCCGCCTGCTGGCCGGCCATTGCTGGATCTACAGCAACGAGGTGGACACCGGCGCCACGCCCCTGAAGGAGCTGGAGGCCGGCGCCCCGGTGGAGGTCCTGAGCGCCTCGGGGCGCTGGATCGGCCACGGCTACGTCAACCCCCACTCCCTGATCTGCGCC
>JBLMWY010000314.1:0-5360 GCA_050257475.1 Bdellovibrio bacteriovorus | reverse complement strand
GTTGTGGCCCTGGGCAAGCACGCCTCGGGGCTCTTCACCAAGGAGGACAAGCTGGCCGCCGAGATCCTGGAGGCGGGCGAGGCCACGGGCGATCGGGCCTGGCGCATGCCGCTGTGGGAGGACTACCAGAGCCAGCTCGACAGCAACTTCGCGGACATGGCCAACGTGGGCGGACGCGAGGCCGGCGCGGTCACCGCCGCCTGCTTCCTCGCCCGCTACACCAAGGCCTACAAGTGGGCTCACCTGGACATCGCGGGGACCGCCTGGCTCGGCGGCAAGGAGAAGGGCGGCACCGGTCGGCCGGTCCCACTCCTGGTCCAGGTGCTGCTTGGGCTCTGCGGCGAGAAGCCCCGATCGGCCTAGCCCCGCTCGGCCTGACCCACTCCGGCACGGCGCCCGTAGAGGGCAATGACACCGGCGAGGGTCAAGGCCGCTCCTATCAAGAGCCCGCCCGCCCAAGGGTCGCTCAGGCGTTCCGGGGCAACCAGCATCAGCACCGCGAGCCCCAGCATCATGAGCCCGGACAGCAGCTTCAGCACCCGTCCCTGATCCTCGCTCAGCTTGCGGCGGCCGAGCGTGAAGGTGAAGACCAGCACGATGGCGAGCAAGGGCAGGATATAGACGAGGTTGTAGAGGAGCAGGTACCCGTAGTGGGCGCCCGGTGAGAGGTCGTTCAGGGTCAGCACCCGGGTGTAGACCATGGGGAAACCGGCGGTGCACAGCAGCTCGTAGCTGTTGGCGGCCAGGGCCAGGGCCACGGTGCCCACCAACATGGCCCCCAGATTATCCGCGGCAACCAAGCCGCGCATGCGCCGAAAGAGTCCAGGTTTGGCCTGCTCCGGGATCGCCAGGGTCGGCCCCTGACGGAACCAGAAGTAGTCCTTCACGTTGAGGATCCCGATCACCAGGGCGATGATCCCGGCCACGGCGGTCACAACCGGGGCTCCACCCACCACCAGGAAGAGGTTCAGCCAGGCGGCCATGAACAGGAAGTAAACGAGACCGGAGACGAAGACGAAGGTGCCGCCGATGAAGAGCATGCGCCCCCGGCTGCGGGCATGGACCAGCAGGCTCAGCAGAAACAGCAGCACGAAGAAGGCGCAGGGATTGAAGGCGTCGAGACCGGCAATCAACAGGGTGAACAGCGGCAGGGACAGGGCGCCCGTCTCCAGTCTACCGATCAAGGGCAGCTCGATCCCCCCGTCGCTCGCCGTGGCCGACTGTTCCGCTCCCGACGTGGCGGCCATGTCCCCCGCCTGGCGACAGAATCGGGCCAGACCCCGGATGCGCTCGCCCATCCCCTCGGCAGTGTCGAACCCGGTGAGCATCTGACCGCAGAGGAAGAAGGCCGGCACCGACTGGGCCTGTTGCCCCAGGCCCCGCGCCATCTCGACATAGAGGGCGACATGGTCGCGGTTGCTGGTAAGCTCGAAGTCCCGGACCTCGATCCAGGGCTCCTCCTGTCGCAGTCGCTCCAGGAAGGGCAAGGCATCCTGGCAATGGGGGCAACGCTTGGACCAGAAGACGGTGATAGGCACCCGGACCGTCCCATCGGTGTCCTGGATCAACCAAGCCCCAGCCGACGCGGCCTCGGCAGCACCCAGGGTGGCGCGATCCGCCCCCTGGAGCGGCGCCACAAACCAGACCAGGAGAACCAGGAGCGGCCACAAGGCGGGCTTGGCCAGGGGCATGAGCGGTACCTTTTGGAAGCGGCGGCGCCGCATGACCCGCCAATCTTAACCGACCCGAGGGCCCTGCTCAGGGACGAGTCCGGCGAGATCTGGGTGCTACACTGGAGGGCGGGTAGGACCCCGTCGCATCGACCCTTCGCTGGGGGCGCTGCGGGGCCGCCACGCAGACTTCTCCTGAGCCATGAACCACCCCCATGCGCGTCCCAAGACCCGCCCCCCTCTGGTCCCGCGACTCCGCTCCTGTTGGCGGGCCCTGTCCCTCGCTGTGCTGGGCGCCTGTGCCTGCGCGGACGACATGAGCTCCCGCCGGGAGGCCCTGATCGCCGAGATCGAGGCAGACGTGCGCCTCACGGCCCACGAGCTCGGCTTCTCGCGACTGGACCCCGCGGTGCTGGCCGCCCTGAGGGCAGTGCCCCGTCACGCCTTCGTCCCGGAGTGGCAGCAAGACCTGGCCTATGGCAACCACCCGCTCCCCATCGGCGCCGGCCAGACCATCTCGCAACCCTACATCGTGGCCATCATGAGCCAGATGCTGGGGGTCGGTCAGGGGGATCGCGTATTCGAGCTGGGAACCGGATCCGGCTACCAGGCGGCGGTGCTCGCCGCCATGGGGGTGGAGGTCTACACGGTGGAGATTGTCCCGGAGCTGGCTGATCGCGCCCGCCGCACCCTGGATGCCCTGGGCTATGATCGGGTCCAGGTGCGCGCCGGGGACGGCTGGCTGGGATGGCCAGAGGCGGCGCCCTTCGACGCCATCATCGTCACCGCCGCCGCGCCGCGGATCCCTGAGCCCTTGGTGGAGCAGCTCAAAACCGGGGGCCGTCTGGTGATCCCGGTGGGCCAACCCGACGGCGTCCAGCAGCTCGTGATGTACGAAAAGGACCCCACCGGGGAGCTGGTGGGCCGCCATCGCCTGCCGGTGCGGTTCGTACCCGTGACCGGAGGGCATGGGCACTGATCCGTGATCACGTGAGTCACCAACCCCCCTGCGGAGATCTCCACATGAAGCGGCTCCTGCACATGCTGGCGGCCCTGGCGCTGACCCTCGGCGTCCCGCCCCTTCTCCTTGCCGCCGGGCAGAGTCAGTCGGATCTCGGCAAGGAGCAGCGCTGGCGCGAACAGATCGTCGAGACCCTCATGGAAGGGGAGGCGGTGGACCTGCAGGCCGGCGATCTCAGCTTCCTCGGGATCTTCACCGAGGCCACGACCGGAGGCACGCCCGAGGGGGCCGCCATCCTGGTGCACGGGATCGGCGTCCACCCGGATTGGCCCCAGGTCATCCATCCCCTGCGCGTCGGTCTGCCGGAGCGGGGTTGGAGCACCCTCTCCATTCAGATGCCGGTGCTGCCCAATGAGGCCAAGCCGGAGGACTACCTTCCCCTCCTCGACGGCGTAGCGCCGCGCCTCGATGCCGCCATCGCCTACCTGCGGGAACGGGTCCCGGGGCCCATCGTCATCATCGCCCACAGCCTTGGGGCCACCATGGCCGGCGACTACCTGATCACCCACCCCGAGTCGGTTACCGCCTATGTGGCGATCGGCATGTCCGGCGGTGCCGCCGAGGCACGCCTGGACAATGTGCGGATCGTGGGGCAGATCCGTGTGCCCACCCTGGACATCTATGGCCAGAACGACCTGGAGGCGGTGGTCGGGACGGCCCCGGCCCGGGTGAAGGCGGCGGTGGAGGGTGGAAACCGGGGCTACAGCCAGGTCCAGGTCCCGGGGGCAGACCATTTCTTCGACGGCCAGGACGGGGCCCTGCTGGATACCGTCTCCCAATGGCTGAGGCAGACCTTGGCCGACACCTGAGGGGCACCGCCAAGCCGCCGACCCCGGCTCAGGGCCGGGCGCCGCAGAAGCTCACACAGGCATCTAGTGAGTCGAACAAGGTGCGGCCCCCACAGCGACTGGACCCGGTGGGTTTGCAGCGGTCATCCAGATAGTCGTAGTAATACTTGCCGGAGCCCGGCGGGCAGGTGCCGGCACCGGCCTTGGAGACACAGCTCACGGGTAGCTCGTCACGGTCCTGGACGACTTCGCCCCCGCCACAGCCGGCCACCGCCAGCGCCAGACTCAAGGAACTGGCCAACCACCAAGCGCGCATCGAGATCTCCCGCCACAGACACCAAGGGACCCGCCCACCAGGCCCTGCCGGATTCTATCCGCGCGGCGGCGGGCTCACCAAGGGATGGCCTCCCTCGGGGCCAGCTCGGCGCGAGGCCCGCATGGCGGCCCCCCGCGGCGCCTGCCGCCACCAGTCCCGATGCCGGAACTCGGCCCCGTTCCGGGCCATCGGGCGGTAGTCGCCATTCTGCAGAAAACCCCACCCCTTGGTGCGTGGTCCATGGAGAAACAGGGTCCAGGCCGTCTGGCCGGGACGCAGCACCACCCGATGGAAGTCGTCCCCGCGCAGCCAATTCAAGCGCCAAGGTCCGAGCGAGCGACGGGTGGCCGCGCCGCCCCTCGGGTCGCTGCGGATCTCATCGTAACCGGTCACCAGGACCAGGCTCAGGGCCCGATCCCAGGGATGGTCGTGCAGGCCGCGGTCGGGGTCCGAATCCACAAAGCGGTGCAGGTACAGGTGCCAGCCCAGGACACCCAAGAGGTAGTAGCGCTCCAGATAGGGCCCACCCCCGTCCCCGTCGATGAAGCGACAGGGCAGGCGGGCGCTGATGGCATAGAGCAGGCCTTCGATCATGAGTCGGCGCAGTCGGGCTGAGGCGAGTTCCCGGAAGGCTACCAGGGCAGGGGCTCAAACCCTGAGCCCGCCGCGCCGGCCCCAAGTGGCCAGGACCCGCCTTGAGCCAGGGCCGATGGCGCCAGCGGGTGGATCAAACAAGGACCAAGTTATCGCGGTGGATGAGCTCAGGCTCGTCCAGGTAGCCGAGGATGGCCTCGAAGCGGTGGCTGGGCTCGCCGCGGATGCGGGCGGTCTCCTGGACGTCATAGTTGATAAGCCCCCGGGCGACCTCCCGGCCCTGCTCGTCCAGACAGGCCACCACCTCGCCCCGGACGAAGGTGCCGTGGACCGCCTTAACCCCCACCGCCAACAGGCTGGTTCCCTTCTCCCGAAGGGCCTTGACCGCCCCCGCGTCCAGGGTGAGACGCCCGCGGACCTGAAGGTGGCCCGCCAGCCACTGCTTGCGAGCGGCTTGGGCCTCCTGGACCGGCACCAACAGGGTCCCGACCCGTTCCCCAGTGCCGATTCGGGTCAGGACCCGATCCCCTCGCCCAGGGGCGATCACCGTGGGGGTCCCGGAGCGGGCCGCCAAGCGGGCGGCCCGCACCTTCGTCACCATGCCGCCGGTGCCGAGACCGGTAACGCTGCCTCCGGCCACGGCGTCCAGTTGGGGGTCGTCCACCCGGGTCTGGTCGATCAGGCAGGCATCGGGGTTGCGGCGCGGGTCGCAATCGAAGAGCCCGTCCTGATCGGTGAGCAGGATCAGGAGGTCCGCCTCGATCAGATTGGCCACGAGGGCCGCCAGGGTGTCGTTGTCGCCGAACCGCAGCTCATCCGTGGCGACCGTATCATTTTCGTTGATGACCGGGATCACCCCCAGCCGCAGCAGGGTGCGTAAGGTCGAGCGGGCATTGAGATAACGGGCCCGATCGGCCAGGTCGTCCCGGGTCAGGAGCACCTGGGCGGTGTGCAATCCGCGGGTCTTGAAG
>JBLMWY010000313.1:0-2863 GCA_050257475.1 Bdellovibrio bacteriovorus | reverse complement strand
GACCACGATCTCTGGGGTAAAGGGCGAGGCGAGCGGCATCTCCCCCAGGCGGTGCGCCAGGAGGTCGAGGAGGCTCTCGACCAGGTTTGAGCGGAAGAGGTGGAGCATGGCCGGCATTGTCTCACCCAGGTGGCTCAAACCGTGAGCCTGCCCGGAAGACCGCTCCCCCGGTCGCGTTGGGGCCAGGACGATCCACGGGCCGAACAATCGACGAGGGAAGACCGGTCCGGTGCTCCAACCCCGGCACGGGCCGACCGTCCGGGCGCGGGCTGCGGCCGCCTCAGTGGTGGGTGTGATCGTGCCGCGCGCTCGGTAGCTGGCGGTACTCGGAGCAGCGCCTGGGCGTCGGCACTCCCTTGCCCGGATTGAGCAGCGCATTGGGGTCGAAGGCGCGCTTGACGGCGTGGAACTGGTCGAGCTCGTCCTTGTTGAACTGGACGCACATCTGGCGGATCTTTTCGATGCCCACGCCATGCTCCCCGGTGATGGTTCCGCCGACCTCTACGCAGAGCTCGAGGATCTTGCCGCCCAGCTCCTCGGTGCGCTCAAGCTCACCCGGGTTGTTGGCGTTGTAAAGGATCAACGGGTGCAGGTTGCCATCCCCGGCATGGAAGACGTTGGCCACGGGCAGGCCGTATTCGGCGGACAACTCGGCGGTGCGGCGCAGGACCTGCGGCAGGAAGCGCCTCGGGATGGTGCCGTCCATGCAGTAGTAGTCCGGGGACAGCCGCCCCACGGCGGGGAAGGCGGCCTTGCGCCCCTGCCAGAACCGCAGCCGCTCGGCCTCGTCCTTGGCGGTGCGCACCTCGGTGGCGCCGCCGGCCAGGAGTAGCTCGCGGACCTCCCGGATGTGCTCGGACACCTCCTGGTTGGTCCCATCGACCTCGCACAGCAGAATCGCGGCGGCGTCCGTCGGGTAGCCGGCATGCACGAAGGCCTCCGCCGCCTGGATGGCGGGGCCGTCCATCATCTCCAGTCCCGCCGGGATGATGCCGGCGGCGATGATGTCGCCCACCGCGGTCCCCGCCTTCTCCACGTCGTCGAAGGCGGCGAGCACCACCTGGGCGCGCTCCGGGATCGGGAGCAGGCGCACCGTCGCCTCCACCACGACCCCCAGCATCCCCTCGGAGCCGATCAGCAGCGCAAGCAGGTCGTACCCCGGGCTGTCCAGGGCCTGGCTGCCGATCTCGATCAGGTCGCCCTCGACCGTCACCAGGCTCAGGGCCAGGACGTTGTGCACCGTGAGGCCATACTTGAGGCAGTGCACGCCGCCAGAATTCTCGGCCACGTTGCCGCCGATGGTGCAGGCGATCTGGGAGGACGGGTCCGGCGCGTAGTAGAGCCCATGGACGGCTACGGCGTCCGAGACGGCGAGGTTCCGCACCCCGGTCTGGACCCGCGCCGTGCGGTTCACCGGGTCGATGCCGAGGATCCTGTTGAACCTGGCCAGGCTGAGCACGATGCCGTCGGCGAGGGGCAGGGCCCCGCCGGAGAGCCCGGTCCCGGCCCCTCGGGCCACCACGGGGACGCCCCGGGAGTGGCACAGGCGCATGACTCGCTGCACCTGGTCCAGGGTGTGGGGCAGGACGACGAGCATGGGCACCTGCCGGTAGGCGGATAGCCCGTCGCACTCGTAGGGGCGGAGCTCCTCCTCCTGCTCCAGGACGGCGTCGGCTGGCAGGAAGGAGCGCAGGGCCTTGAGGAGCTCGGTCCGGGCTGCGGGGTCGGGTGCTGGTCGTTGAGGCGCGGTCATGGAGGTACCTCTGGATCTCAGGGTGGTCGCTGGGCCCGCCGTCCGCCCGGTCGGCACTCGCGGCTATGCTACCAGACCCGGCGGCGCTCCCCGTCCCGTGGTCGCGATATGGTCACAAAGGTGCGGTAGCGCGGACATATGGCATTCCGTATATTCGGCCGATGCAGCCTTCGCCCGTCGCCCTGTTCGCCGCCCTCGCCAATGCCACTCACCTGCGCTGTCTGCTGCTCCTGGCTCGTCGGGGGGAGCTCTGCGTGTGCGAGCTGACGGATGCCCTGGGGCTGTCGCAGCCCCACGTTTCCCGGCACCTGGCACAGTTGCGCGAGGCGGGCTGGGTCGCGGACCGGCGCCATGGCGTCTGGGTCTATTACCGGATCGCCCCGGGGCTGCCACCCTGGGCACGAATGGTCCTTGGCGAAAGCGCCCGAGGTTTGTCCCGTGTGGCCAGGCCAGCCCATGACCGCCCATTGGGGCATCGCGGACCCCGCGGCGGTGGAGGGCGACGAGGTCACCCGAACGATGGCCTTCCGTCGGGCCTTCCGTGAGCTGGAGCACCGGACTGAGCTCTTCCTCAGCCTGCCCCTGGTCTCCCTGGATCGGCTCAAGCTACAGCAGAAGCTGGACGACATCGGCCGCGGCCGGGTGGCGCCGCAGGCAGACGCAGCCTAGGCGGAGCTGCCAGTCTCGCCCCCGGGGCTTGCGCAGACCGGGGAGCCCCGGGGCATGCGACCCGTTTACCCCAACGGCTCAGTCCCCTGGCCAGAGGTAGCGGACTGACAGCCCTAGGAGCATGACCGCCAAGACCGCCCTCAGCACCGCCTGGGGCAGGAACCGCTGACAGCGGGCACCAAGGTAGGCCCCGACCAGGCCACCCAGGCCGAAACTTGCCCCCAGGCTCCAGTCAGGGGCGGCAGCAACCCCCGGCGGGGCGGGTAGGCACTGGTACGCCAACAGGGCCAAGGCCGAGGTCAGCAGGGTGGCCGCCAGGGTAGCCCCGGCAATGGCGTGCAGGGGCAGGCGCCAGCGCGTGAGGCACAGCGGCACCATAAGGGAACCCCCGCCGATGCCGTAAGCCGTGCCCACAAGTCCCACCAGGGCCGAGATGCCGAG
>JBLMWY010000312.1:0-4222 GCA_050257475.1 Bdellovibrio bacteriovorus | reverse complement strand
GCGGATCTCCTGGGTGAAGGCATAGGAGCCCTTGGCCGCGTCGTACTCGGCCCGCGCGGCGGGCTCACCACCTCCCATCACCTCCATGCGGTAGCGCGGATTGCCCGGCAGCACGCAGCGCGCCCGGGCGGGCCAGAACCACGCCACCCCGGCGGGCGTCATCATGTCCGCCAGGGTGTGGGAGACCCAACCCGCCAGCAGGGCGAGGAAGAAGCCCGTTGGCAACAGCCACCAGGCAGCGAGCCCGGCCAGGGCCTGGGCGAGCAGGGAGTGGGTGAGGCTGCGGTGGCCGAAGCGCCGCTCCAGCCACTCCGATAGCGGTGGCAGCACCCGCCCGGGGTAAGACTGGCGGGAGTCGAGGTCCGGGATCAGGGCCGCCCCCAGGGCGACCAGGGCCTCGGGAGCGGCAGGCGGATGGGCCGCCGCAACGCACGCTGCGAGGTAGGCGGTCTGGGCGGTGATCAGGTGGGTGGGGGTGAGCATGGGGCCACACTCAACGCTGCACTAGCGCTCAGTGTGACCCCTTCGGGGCCATGCAGCAACGGCGTCGACGAGACACTCGCCCCAACCGCACATTAACGGCTGCACGGGGTCTCCGCTGACCTTTGGTCCGACCGGGGGATACAACACTTTGCCGTCTTTGACCTTTCTCGCCCGCTCGGTCGAAAACCAGCACCAAGGGGACGCCTCAACGGATTGAAATTGATCCTGGCCCGTTATTCCTCGTTGCCCCTGCACTAGGCTATCGTTTTGGCAATCTCGTCATCGGGCGGTCAGAATACTGTTCGCTATCGCTTTCTTCGTTCCTCCCGCATCAGTTCGATGCTCATCCCCCCGCGTCTGGAGATCCTATCGATGCGAGCGATTCTCGCCCGTCTGCATGCCGCCACTCTCGTTACGTTCGTTCTTCCCGCGCTCGGGCAGGCCGAGCCGATCCATATTGAGGTTGACGAGATCGTCTCACCGCCGGGGGACGCCGCCGGGTCGCAGGCGGATCTGGTCCGTACTGCGCTGCAGGGCGCCCTGGTCGAGGCCGCGTCCAAGGCAGCCGAGGACGGCTGCGAGATCGACGTCGTTACCGCGAAAGACCAGCGCCGCGCCATAGAGGCCGAGCGCGAGCTACAGAATTCACCGGCCTTCGACCCCGCGACGACCGTGAAAGGAGAACTCGCCCAAGCGACGGTGACTGTTGGGGGCATCGTGTCTGCCGGCACCGGCGGCAGCATCGACGTCCTCGCGGTCGCGCGCAAGAGCTCGAACGGGGAGTCGCTCGGTGATGCCGGCGGGTCGCTCGGCGAGGGCCAGCTCGACGCCGGGCTCGCAGCGATGGCCGAAGAGCTTGTCGGGCGACTTTGCCCCAAGGCCTTTTTTATCCGCGGCGGCATGAACGACCTGAAGCTCGAAAGCAGGGTCTGCAACATCCGGGTACCGTTCACGCTCGACGGCCAGGGCGAAACCGCCGGGATCGTTTTCAAAATGGCCCCGTCGGGCCAGGGCGGCGGCAGCTTCACGATCACGGGTACGGCAGGTGGCGTGCCCTGGAGCGGCGGCGGCAGCTACACCCAGTCGATCCATGCCGACGGCGGCAGCATGACGCTTGATGGAAGCTGGTCGATCGCAACGCCCGTGGGCGTCTTCGGCGACAGCGGAACGATCCCGCTCCGCCTCACGCGAATCCCCGACTGCTGAACACCGAGCTCACCGCAACTCGGGGAAGCTCGGGCGCCTGTATACGCAAACCGCAAAGTTCAGATTCGTCGATAGCTTATCGCCGCATTGCACGGCTTCGAGAGCCACCGTTCTTGGGAACGGTTATGGTCGTCCTTTGGCCTGCCACCAGAAGTCGGTGTGAGGGCACAGCGTGAAGCTGTCGCGTTTGCAGAGAATCACGACCGCCCGCTCATCCGGCGGGCGAAGAACACCGCGATCCAGAACAGGCTGGAGCCGACGCCGGCGAGGACCATCAGCTCCTGGAGGCCCGCGCCGCGGCCGATGTAGCGCAGGGCCATGAAGGCGGCCACGACGATCACCAGCATCGGGGTCATGTCGAGGTAGGTGACGGCGGCCTCGTGGCGGTAGCCGGCGACGCGGGCGCGGGTCACCTCCCGGTCCTGGGCGGCGGCGGTGAGCATCCCCTCCACCGCGGCGGGCAGTCCGTTGGAGTCCCGGGCGACCGCGCTGGGGAAGGCCTCGCGCACCTGGGGACTCTCGAAGTCCAGCGGGTTCTGCTCCAGCCACTGCGTCACCCAGGCGCGCACCTCCGCGCGGGTGAGGGGCTTCAAGTCCAGCGTCAACTGGAAGCCCCACAGGAGCCGCATGATGCGGTTGCGCCGGTTGTTGTCTTCCACGGTGGCGGCAATCTGCACGTGCTCGGCGAGCTGGTGGAGCATGTCCGCCTGGGTGGGCGGGATCTCCAGGGACTCGACGAACAGGATCACGTCGTCGCGACCGGCGAAGGCCGCCAGGATCAGGTTGAGCTGCTCGGCGGCGGGCTCGCGCGAGAGGGTCCGTTTGATGTGCCGGAACTCGATCACCCCGGAGCGGCGGGCGGCGGCGCGGAAGCGCGGGGGGATGAGGCGCTCCGGGACCTCCAGGCCGATGGCCGCGTGCACCTGCTCGGCGAGATCCGCCACCATCTGCTTGGCCGTGGCCACGGTGGGCCACAGGCACACCTGGGTGCCGCTGGCGGCGATGCGGCGGCGCACCTCCCGCATCAGGGCGCGCTTGCCGACCCCGGCCCGCCCGCGCACCACCACCGAGCCGCCGGCACGCAGGGTCGCCACCGCTTGGGCGATCTCGGGTTCACGGCCGACGAAGAGGCGGTCCGCCGTCGGCGCCCCAGTCGTGCTCGCCCTTCTGCATCGCCTCCGCCTCCCGCCACAGGCTGTCGGCCGGGTCCAGGCCCTGGTCCACCCGCTCCTGGCGGTAGGTGAGGCGGTCGCGGGTGAAGGCGCGCAGCGTGTCGAGTGCTTTAACCTCCCCGGTCAGCTCGCAGAGGGTCTGGACGTCCGCGAGGAAGGCGGCGCCGGTGGCGTCCTGCTTGGCCACCGCAGCGGCATGGCGCTCCGCGGCCTTCTAGCGGCTGGTGCGGTCGAAGAGGGGGATGGTGACCCGCACGACGGCGTTCGGGCCCGCCGCGCCGGACTCGAAGGTGTCGGTGATGGAGTAGCCGAGCGTCAGGCTGGCCTTCCAGGTAGGGACCCGCTCGGCCTCCCGGTCGGCCGCCCCTCGGCCAGCAGCACCGGATGGGCCACGAGTACCAGGGTCAGGGCCTAACTCCACCGCGCGTATCACGGCCTCGACCACGCTCAAGGTGCCCGAGAGACGCGCCGCCAGACAGTCCGGCAGCAGGCTGAAGGTGCAATCGGTACGGCGGTACCAGCGGGCAACCCGGGTACCGGGCGGGGTGCCACGCGTGTAGGTGCCGTGGCGGGCCTTCTGCTGCCTTGACGCTCTTGCTCGTGCGCGCGACTCGCAGCTCCCACACCCGGCTGTGGAGTCCGTAGGAAACGGCGGCAGAACACTGGCCCACTTTCGCTCACCAGCAATACCCTTTCACCGGGGACACATATCGACCAAAAGGTTCCGGTGAGTGGCGGGTTACCGCGAGGCCCAACACTGGGTCCCCATGTCGAGGCGGGATATCGGCCTCGGAATCCGAAATTGGGGCGAGAGGGCGAGGGGCCGGGCGACGCAGGAGCGGACATCTGCTTCCCGACCTGAAGGGAAGTAGCCGCGGGGGGACCAGGCATCTGCCGCCGGCGTCCCGGAGCATGAGATCGGCCTAGCTGGGTGAAGGAAGGCTCGGCTTACAGACTCCTCACCCGACATGCCGTTCTGCCAACTCGGCGCTCCGCCGGTGCCCCACCAGGCTGAACGCAGCAACCATGGCCGCGTAGGTCGCGTAGGTCTTGCCCCTTTTCCGAAATGGGTCTAGCATCAAAACGTTGTCCGATGTTGGCGGTAGGTTTTTGCCGCGCAAGGTCAGGCTTCCACAAGGCTGCGGTATTCGCCTGTTCCACAATCGTTTTTGCATGCGTGAGGTGGCCCTAATGTACCGTTTCGCCCAGCCTAGCCTAGTACTCGCTCTAAGTGCGCTCTTCGGCCTCGCTGGTCTCTCCCCGGCTTGGAGCGACACACCGCCCAAGGGGGATGGCAAGGATCTCGTTTTGATCACCAACTCCAACGGCAGCATCTCGCTGCTCAAGCGGGACCCCCGCAA
>JBLMWY010000311.1:0-11346 GCA_050257475.1 Bdellovibrio bacteriovorus | reverse complement strand
AGCGATGCTGCGTCGTGCCTTGTACCGGGCTGGGGTGCTGAAGGCGCGCCGTCTGCCCTGTCCCGTGGTGGTGGTGGGCAATCTGACGGTGGGTGGCACGGGCAAGACACCCCTGGTGCTGCGGCTGGCGGAGCTGGCCGTGGAGCGGGGCCGCAAACCCGCGATACTGACCCGGGGCTATCGGGGCAAGGGCCAGGGTTGGCCCCGCGCCGTGGGGCCCGAGGACGACCCGGATCTGGTCGGGGACGAGCCCCTGCTGCTTGCCCGGCGGGGCGTCTGCCCCGTGATTGCCGGCCCAGACCGGGTGGCGGACGCCGAGCTGGCCATCGCGAGCCACGGCTGCGACCTGATCCTGTGTGACGATGGGCTCCAACACTACCGGCTGGCCAGGGATCTGGAGGTGGCGGTGATCGATGGCGAGCGGGGGCTCGGCAACCGGCGCTGCCTGCCCGCGGGTCCCCTGCGCGAGCCAGTGCGCCGGCTCGCGTTGGTCGATCTGGTCATCCGCAATGGCGGTGCTGGGGAGGGCCATCGCTTCGTGCTGGTGCCGGGGCCCGTCGTGAATCTAGGGGACCAGAACCGGACTCGGCCCTTGAGCGGCTTCTCCGGTGAGCGGGTGACCGCGGTGGCTGGCATCGGAAACCCGGGACGCTTCTTCGCGCTGCTGCGCTCCCAGGGCATCCTGGTGGACGAGCGGCCCTATCCAGACCACCATGCATTCAGCGCCGAGGACGTGGCGGGCTGGCCCCCGGGTCCAGTGCTGATGACCGAGAAGGATGCGGTCAAATGCGCTAGGTTTGGGGCCGCGAATCACTGGTACTGCCCGGTAAGGGCGAGGCCGGATGGCCCCTTCGTCACCGAGCTGTTTGCCCGGCTCGACTCCATCTCTAACCCAAAGGTCTGATCCATGGACAAGAAGCTGCTGGATATCCTGGTCTGCCCCCTGTGCAAGGGCCCGCTCGTCTACGATAAGGCCGCCCAGGAGCTGATCTGTCGCGGTGATCGGCTCGCCTATCCGATCCGCGACGATATCCCCGTGATGCTCGAGGAGGAGGCGCGGGAGCTGGCCGCCGACGAGGAGGTTCCCAAGCCTTGAGCACAACCGACTCGCTGGCCACTGGCAGACGGAGCCCCCCTTTAGTAAGTGGATTCAAGGTGGTGATCCCGGCGCGCTATGGCTCCACCCGGCTGCCCGGCAAGCCGCTCCTGCCCCTGGCCGGCAAGCCCATGATCCAGCACGTGGTGGAGCGTGCCCGGGCGAGCGGCGCCGAGGAGGTGGTGGTGGCCACCGACGATCGGCGCATCCAGGACGCCTGCGCCGCCTTCGGCACCGAGGCGCTGGTCACTCGTGCCGACCATGTCAGCGGGTCCGACCGCATCGCCGAGGTGATCGAGCGCCGGGGCTGGTCCCAGGAGACCATCGTCGTCAACCTGCAAGGGGACGAGCCGATGATGCCGGCGACCCTGGTCGATCAGGTCGCATCGAATCTGGCCCAGCGACCCGACATCGGGATGGCGACCCTGGCTCACCGAATCACCGACACTGAAGCCTTGTTCGATCCGCACCTGGTCAAGGTGGTCACCGACGCCGCCGGCTTTGCCCTCTATTTCTCCCGGGCGCCCATCCCCTGGCATCGGGATGAGTTTCTGGGGCCCCGTGCCGCCCTGCCGGGCGCTGTACCCTTCCTGCGCCACATTGGGCTCTACGCCTATCGAGCGGGCTTCCTGCGCCGCTATGTGGCCTGGGCGCCCTCCCCCCTGGAGATGGCGGAGTCCCTGGAGCAGCTACGGGTCCTGTGGCACGGCGAGCGCATCCATGTGGGGGTGGCGGCGGAGACGCCGGGTCCGGGCGTAGACACCACCCAGGACCTGGCCCGGGTGGCGGCGCTGCTGGGCGGCTGAGCCACCCGCCCGCACCCTTCAGTCCGGCTGTCGCGGGGCCTGATCCCAGGGCAGGTTGCGGAGCAGCTCCTCCAGCTCGTGCGAAGGCGCGTCGCGGTCCTCGGACAAGAGCGGCACCTGATGGAGGTCGGGGGCGCGATGGGAGGCCCGTCCGAATTGGTCGAGCTGGATGCCGGTTCCCCCGTCGGTGCACTCCAGCACCAACACGCCTTCCTGGGGCAACAGATCGAGGAGGCGCCAGGTCCGGCCGCGATGAAGGCAGGCGTGCCCGAGCAGGCGACTCAACCGCTGGTGCAGGTGGGGGTCGATCATCGGAAACCTCGGGCGCCGATAGAGGGCCTTCCTACTGCGCGAGTTGGTGCTAGGCCCCAGGATTGCGAGTACCATGCCTTGCGATCCGAGCCCGCTCGCGGTGGCGCCGCGTCCGCTCATGACGCTCGGGGCGGCAGGGATCGGATCAAACCCCATGATGCCAGGCCAGAGTGCCACCACCTAGAGGACGATCGAGGATTTATGTCTAATCAATCCGTTTGCGCCGGCTGCTTGCTGGCAATGCTCGCGTCGGCCAGCACCGGCGCCTTGGCGGCCGGCTTCGGAGGAGGCCCGGGCGGCTACCAGATGCCTGGCTACTCGGGCCCGGCCTATGGTCAGCCGGGACCTGGCGGTGGCGGATACAACATGCCGGATTACTCGGGTCCGGCCTACGGCGCGGGACCGGGCATGCCCCAGGGTCCGGGCTACGGGGCCCCGGGTGGCTACCAGGGCGGTGGGCCCGGCATGGGTTATAGACCCGGCTCCGGGGGTTACGGTTATCCGCCTGGTGGCGGCGGTCCCCAGGGCGGCTATGGTCCGGGGCCTGGCGGACCCGGTTACGGCTATGGCGATCAGGGCTATGGTGCGCCGGGTGGCTATGGTGGGCCCGGTTATGGTGGCCCGGGATACGGCGGCCCCGGCGGTTATTCAGGTTATGGTCCTGGCTCTGGCCCCTACGGTGATTATCCCGACGACCGCCGTGGGCGTGGCTCCGACGGGGATGGCAGCGGTTTCAACCCCATGAAGATGATGACGAGCCCCATGAAGATGTTCGGGGGTGGCAAGAACCGCGATTGAGCCGGAAAGTGCCCAGGTCCGCGACTGAGCGCCGGGCGACGCCAATGCACAGGGGTTGCCGCGGGGCCTTTCCGCGGAATAGGAGACCACGTCGGGGGTGAGTCACTCGGTCCACCCCGCGATCACGACGCCCGCGCCGTTGCGAAGTTAAGGAGCGTTGCGGGCGCCGTGGTCGATTGCCTCACCCCCCTCTGCCTGCGAGCGAGGCGGTACGGAGCACCTGCGGAGCGACTTTCCGTGCGACCGACGAGACGGGCGCTCATTGCTCGCGGCTTCAGTGTCCGCTTTGGGTGCTCGGCCTCGGGCCCCGAGGCCCCTGATCCGGGGTCTTAAAATCATGATTGTTTTAAGGTAGAGGGGCGCCGTGTCTGCCGGCTCGGAGCCCCCCGAGAGCCATACCGGAGCCGTACCATGGAGTCTATCGAGCGTATTGAGGTCAGCTTCCCAGGCGGGCAGCGGGTGGACGCGCGGGTGCGCGACCTCACCATCGCCACCGATCAGACGCCGGAGCATGGAGGGGAGGGCAGCGCACCCCAACCCTACGACCTCTTCTTGGCCTCCATCGCCACCTGCGCCGGCATTTATGCCCTCAAGTTCTGCCAGACGCGCAGCATCCCCACCGACGGCCTGTCCCTGGTCCTCGAGTGGCAGGGTAACCAGGCGGATCCGGCCAGTGCCCAGGCCCTCCTACGTCTCACCCTGCCCCAGGGTTTTCCCGAGCGTTACCGCGACGGCATCGTCCGGGCGATGGAGCTCTGCGCCGTCAAGCGCACCATCCAGGTCCCTCCCCGATTCGTCACCGAGCTCTCGGAGGGCCCGGGGACGTCGATTGAGGGAACGGCACGCTGAGGGATCTGGTCTCAGGGGTCATCGCTGGCCGGAAGACAAAAAAAACCCCGCGGGCGCGGGGCGAATCACCACTGAGGAGGTCAGAGAACGGAAACGGCAGAGAACGGGTTCCGTCTCGCTAACGGATAAGCAGTTCCAATGCCAGTTTCAGCAATTCATGTGTTTACAGGGATTTAGCCGAATCGGTCCGCAGCGAGACGAGGGCCATGCTCCTGGAGATGCACGCAGACGGACCCGATCCCCTATCCCTCGCACCAGCACGATGCAAGTGTGCAAGCAAAAAGCCACGCTGTGCGTGATTTGCGCAACAGTTCTGAGTGTCGGCCTCGCCTCTCCGGTCGGGGCGGAGGGGCCCACGGCCGCCGCGCGGGCCTCCGGCCTCGAACGGCAGCGTGCGGCGGCGGGCTGGCTCAGGCTCGAATCGGAGCAGCGAGTCGAGCGGGAGCTGGCCGCTCCACTGACTCCCTCGAGCTCCCAGCGACTGCAGATCATCGAGCAGCAGGAGCGCGCCCGCTATCGGGAGCAGCTTCAGACCCAGGAGCGAGAACGCAACGTCCTCGACCGCCAGGAACGACGGTCGGGTGTCGGGACGGCACCGGGGCCGAGCCCCGAGGCCCGTCTACAGGGGCGCCTGCTGGAGCAGCAACGGGCGCGGAGCGGACGGGAGCTGCGGCGGCAGATGGAGCGGCGCAGCCAGGGCTCCCCGCCCGGGCGGTCGCCGCTGCGTTAGCCCGCGGTGCCCGGTGAATCGTTGCCGAATAAGGTCCGATTCGGGGCCCTGATATCATGGCCCAATCGCCACCCTCATCGACCCTTCCCACTGCCATGAGCGCACCCGCCAAGGTCAAGGTCCTTTTCGTCTGCATGGGCAATATCTGCCGCTCGCCGACGGCCCACGGCGTCTTTCGTCACCTGGTTCGCCAGGCCGGGCTCGAATCCCTGATCGAGGTGGACTCCGCCGGTACCCACGGCTATCACGTGGGCGAGCCGCCGGACGAGCGTGCGCTGGCGACGGCCCTTGATCGGGGTGTCGACATCGGCGATCTGCGGGCCCGCCGCGCCGAGGCGGAGGACTTCCTCTACTACGATTACATCCTGGCCATGGATCAGGACAACTACCGCAGCCTGGCCCGCATCTGCCCTCGGGGGATGAAGGAAAAGCTCATGCTCTTCATGGAGTTCGCCCCGGAGCTGCGGCGCCGCGAGGTGCCGGATCCGTACTACGGCGGACAACAGGGATTCGACCAGGTCTTCGACCTGGTGGAGGCCGCCGCCCAGGGTCTCCTCGACGAGATCTCCCGCCGCTACCTCTGATCGTCCGACCCACGCCCACTGGGGGCGGGACCAGCGCACCAACTTGGACCCCAGACCGCCGCGCCCGCTCAACCGGGGAGGACGCGGAGGCCGGGTTTGGGCTGAAAACCTTGGGTCACTCTGGATGCGTGTCCCATGCAGCCGTTGGCTTGCTCGCGGCTCGCCGAGAGAGGCGAACGGCTGTCCGAGCAGCACCAGCCCCGAAGCCCTGGGTCCCGGCTACCAGACGACCAGGCCCGTATAGGCGGTCGCGAGCACGACCAGCCCGAAGACGATGCGGTACCAGGCGAAGGCGTTGAAGTTGTGGGCGGAGATGTAGCGCAGCAGCCCCTTGACCGCGAGCATGGCGAAGACAAAGGACGACAGGAAGCCAACGGCGAACACGGGCAGGGCGTCGATGGAGAGGATGTCCCAGGACTGGTAGACGTCGAAGACGGTGGCCGCCAGCATGGTGGGGATGGCGAGAAAGAAGGACATCTCGGTGGCGGCACGCCGCGAGAGCCCGAAGACCAGCCCGCCCATGATGGTGGCGCCCGCCCGAGACACGCCGGGGAACAGGGCCAGACACTGGGCCAGGCCGACCTTGAGGGCCTCACGCCAGGTGATGTCGTCGACCTCCTCGAAGCGCGGGGTCATCGGCCGGCGCTCGATCCACAGGATCGCTACGCCACCCACGATCAGGGCGCCCGCCACGGTGAGGGGATTGAACAGGTAGGTCTTGATGATGTGGTGGAACAGCAGGCCGAACAGGATCGCGGGCAGGAAGGCAATCAGGATGTTGATGGCAAATCGCCGCTCCTGCTCCCGGGTCCACATGCCGGTGAGCACCTGCAGGATGCGCGCCCGATAGAGCCAGCACACCGCCAGGATGGCGCCGAGCTGAATCACGATCTGGAACACCTTGGACTGGTCGTCCGTGTAGTCGAGCAGGCTGCCCGCGATGATGAGGTGTCCGGTGGACGAGATGGGGAGAAACTCGGTGATCCCTTCGACGATGCCCAGGATCAGGGCCTTCAACAACAAGGGGAGGTCGGTCATGCAGGGCTTCCTGGTGATCCGCGCCTGGCGCGGCGCTGTAAGGGGTCCAAGGGTGGCGGGGATCCCCCCGGCCGGCGCTCCCCGCTCGGTGGCGCCAGCTAGTGGGGCGGGTTGGCATCCGAGGCCGGTGGCGGATCATCGCTGGGCGCGTCCGAGGGGTCGGTGATCCGGTGGCGCTCGTCCAGCCAGTCCCCTAGGTCGATCAGCCGGCAGCGCTCGCAGCAGAAGGGTCGATACGGCGACTCCTCGCCCCACACCACCGGGCGGCCGCAATGGGGGCAGGCGACGGTCTTGGGCATGGCTTTCGGACTCACCAGACGCAGCAGGTGAGCCGGAACGGTAGATCCTCGGTCACTGGGGCTGGGCGCCCACGGGACTCGGGGCTCAGAAACCGGATGCTGTAGCGCGTCTTGTGCCCGCTCACCTCGGGATAGAGATTGCTGGAGCCATTGAGCCCGATGCGCACGAGCTGGGCCGGGGCCTGGGGGTCCAGGGACTCCTGAAAGAATCCCCGTTCGGCGACCACCTCCCGCGGGTTGGCGCTCGTGCGGGCCAGGGACAGGATGAGTCGGATCGCCAGCTCGGCGGGCCGCAGGTCGCGCATCCATTGGTCCAGCCGCGCCTGTCGGCGGTCCGGGGCCTGGATTAGCCAATGATGATACTGGGGCAGATCGAAGCTGCAGGCGCCCCCAGGCAGGCTGCTGCGCTGGCTGACCGCCTTCAGCAGGTCGTCCTCCCGTGCCGCTTGCCCGATGGGGCCCTGCAGGCTCTGGATGCCGGCGGCGGCTTGGCGGAGCTCCGCCCGCACCCGGTCCAGTGCGCCCGGGTCAACACCGGGTTGAGCGGCGAGCCGGTTCAGGGTGGTGATGTTGCGGTCCAGCTCCTTGATGATCTCGCTCTTGATGTCGGACCTGGCGGTGACGGATGCCACGTCCAGCAGGGCCTCCACGGCCACCCGGGTGGCCCAGGGATCGTACTGGGGAGTGAAGAACCCGATCTTCTCGAACAGGTGCTCGAGCCGGAGGAAGGTCCGGATGCGCTCGTTGAGTGGGTGCTCGAAGACGATCTGTGTTGCCACGGGTGTGTCGGGGCTTGGGCGCTTGGCGTGGGAGGTGCCGGGACGGCTGGGCCCCGCGGTCGATAGCGTGGATTCTCCGGATTTGCCCGGGCGGCGACAATAGCGGTGGCATCCCGACGTGGGCCAGGTCCCAGGGCGAAGGGGCCCCTTCTGGACCCCTGGGGGGCCGGCTGGGGTCTGGCGCTAGCCGCCTGGTATTAGCCCAGGCGCAAGGCCTTCTTGTAGAAGCGTGGTATCTCGTCCGGGTCCGACGTCATCAGGATGTTCTCCAGCAGCCAGTCGGGCATGCGCCCCTGACGCACCATGCGCGTGAGCTGGGAGCGCAGCCCCTCCCAATAGAAGTCCCCACCGGAGCTGTCCAGGAAGACCACCGGGCTCGCCTCGATCACCCCCAGCTTCATGTCCGTCAGCGTCAGGCCGATCTCTTCCAGGGTGCCTACGCCCCCCACCAGGAAGATGTGGAAGCTCGCGATCTCGAACCAGCGCTGACGCGACTGACGGCTGCGGGCCTGGAAGGTCTGGTAGAAGTCGGCGGACTTGTTGGTCTGCTGGTCTTGGGTCTCGATGAAGCTGGATCCCACCATGAGCCCGAGCCGATGGGCCGTATTGGTCACCTGCTGCATGGCCCCGGGGCCGCCGCCGGTGAGGATCCCGATGTCGCTGCCGAAGAGTCCCCGCAGGTTCTCGATCAGGCGCTCGGTGCAGGCGATCTCGGGCTCGCTCAAGGGTTTGATGGAGCCATAGATGGCGAGCACCAGGGTGGAGCGGAAGCGGTCGACCTTGTCGGGGGCGGTGAAATAGCCCCTTAAGCCCCGGAAGACGTGACGCACCACGTGGCCCCGGGCCTCGTTGCACCAGAACACCTCGAGACCCAGGCCCTCATAGTCCGCCAGGCGCCCATGGTCCCGATCCGAGAGGAAAACCCCATGCTCGAAGGAGGCGCGCCGGAATACCAGGCGGGCCACCTTGCGCCGCAGCGCGGCGGCGCAGATCTCGGTGTGCTCGATGAGGTTTGGGAAATAGCCGAGGAACAGGGTGGCCTCGGCCCCGTCGGACAGGTTGCCCAGGATGGGGGTGCCGCCGAGGCTCTCGCGCGGCGCCTCAGGCGCATCCCCGGGCTGCGCGTCTCCCTCGCCGGAGGGTCCCGGCTCGGCCACTGGACTCGGTGGTGTGTCCGGGCGTGCCCAGACGTGTTCGGGATCCGCCCCGGTCAGCAGATCTTGGGGCCTGGTGGTGGCGGCGATGAGGCGATGGGCATAGCGTCCGAGCACCGGCGAGCCCTCGAGCCGGTCGAACACCTGGCCCAGGCACTGACACTCGGCCCCGTTCTCGCAGTCCAGGGCGGTGGGGCCCCCGTGCCAGTACCGGCGCTCGGGCTCCAGCCGGATCGCCGCGTGGACGGTCGCCGCCACCGTCGGATTCACGATGAGCTGCTGCGAACGGTTGATGAACTCCAGATAGATGTTGGTGCCGCGGGTGGAGACAGGGTCCAGGACGGTGGCCTGCAGATGAAAGCCCAGGGAGTCGTCCAGGTTCTGGAGCACCACGTAGTGCTGGTGCAGGAACATGGAGCAGGCAGTCACCAGCCCGTCATTCGGTGGCAGCTCGATGTTGTCCACCCGCTCCCGAACCTGAAGCCGATTCAGCAGATCCTTGCCATCCGCGTGATTGGCGATGGCGGTGACCTCCTCGGGCGTCAACTGATGGGAGAAGCGGAAGATCTGCTGCTGGGGCCGCAGAATCAGGTAGCCGTTCGCGTCCAGGGAGAATCCGGCGGGCACCTGGATCTCGTTATCGCGGATCAGGTGGTGGATCTCGTTGGAGCTCAGCCGGTTGTCCTGGGGGCAGAATACCAGCCGACCCACCCGAAGACCCGGCACCGCCAGCCGCTCCAGGTGCTCGGCCATACCGTAGGCCCGGATGGCGGCGACCGCGGAGAGGCGCAGGTCGCAGTAGCGGCCGTTGAACCGGGGCTCGTCCAGGGGTGTGATGTTGATGCCGAGACGGGCCAGCCGGCTGCGGGCGGCGAACACCAGCTCCGATTCCCGACCCTGCACCAGGCTTCGGAAATGCCGGGGCAGCGCGAAGCGGGCCTCCACCACCAGGGCCTCGCCGTCTTGCCCGCGCACCGCCGTGATCCAGCCGTCTTCGGTTTGTGGGGTGGCATACATCGCGTGGCCCTTCGGCTCCTCTGGCAGGCCCGCGATGCTATCACCGGACCGCCAGCCATGGGAGGCGCGCTCCGCGCGCCGATGGACCTTTCCACAGGGACTTGCCCCCTCTATCCCAACTTTGCGCCCGCACCGACCCAAGGTTACACTCGCGCGCACGAGAATCGACCCGCCGCTCGCCCACCGGCCCCATGGAAGCCAGCCTCGCCGCCCAAGTCACCACCTCTCCCGACGTCCTGTTCCAGGAGGTCGGCGGCGAGGCCCTCCTGCTAGACCTCAAGGGGGAGACCTACTTTGGCCTCGACGAGGTTGGCACCCGCATCTGGCAGCTCCTGCAGGACCAATCCAGCCTGCGCTCTGTCTACGAGACCCTGCTCGGCGAGTACCAGGTCAAGCCCGAGCGCCTGGAGTCGGACCTGCTCCAGCACCTGGGTGAGCTGGCCGCGGCGGGACTCGTGCGCATCGATGCGGCGGATGTCACGCCGGCTTGACCAGTGGCGGGCCCTGGCCCCCTGGGAGCGCCGCATGCTGGTGCGTCTGGCCCTCCTGCTGCCCCTGATCGGCCTCGGCCTGCGGGTCCTCGGCTTCAGGCGGTTTCGGGACTTGCTCGCCCGGCTCGCGGCATCGGTGAGCGGCCAAGCCCATACGGCGCCCGACCCCGAAACGCACCGCAAGGCCCAACGCCTCGCCCGCCTGGTCGCCATCGCCGCCCATCACGGCCCCTACCGCGTCACCTGTCTGCGCCAGTCTCTGGCCCTCTGGTGGCTGCTGCGCCGCCGCGGCATTCCTGCGGAGCTGCGGATCGGCGTGCGCAAGGAAGCCGGAGAGCTCCAGGCCCATGCCTGGGTGGAGTCCGAGGGCGTGGCGTTGCATGATGGTGCCGATCTCAGCTTGCGCTATGCGGCCTTTGATGGCGCGTGAGCCGTTCGCCGAGAGAGGCCCGGCGATGACTTCAGAGCGGCCGTGTCGGATCGCAATCTCTTATGGAGACCAGATCCTGCCGTGGCCAGAAAGATCCGACAACTCAAAGCAATGCTGCGAAAGGCCGGCTGCTATTGCGCATCAGCGAAAGGGAGCCATACCAAATGGTCCCATCCAAATGTCCCGGATAAGCTCATCCTCTCGGGCCATGATGGCGATGATGCTAAGCCCTACCAAGAGAATGCAGTAGCGCGTTACCTTCAGGAAATCGCAGCGGCAACATGAACGTCCACCCGAATGTCCACTACAGTATATTGATTCAATGGTCTGAGGAGGATCAATGCTTTATTGCGTCCCTCCCGGAGTTTGGCCCCTACGCACTCACCCATGGGGCGACCTACGAGGACGCCTTGAAGAACGCAAAGGAGGCCCTCGACCTCTTGGTCGAGGAGACATCCCCGTTGCCGCGCCCTCGCATCTTCGAGCGGGACGTCACGCAAGCGGGCAAGTAAGCAAAGACTCAAATCAAGCCAGGCCGTTGGCGGAGCTGGAAGAGAGTGATGGATGGGATCGGTTGGTACCTGACTGAGGCGCCTTGGAGTGAGGAAGATGATGGCTTGATCGCCGTCGTGCCAGCCTTACGCGGTTGCCGTGCCGACGGCAACAGGCCGGCACTGGCCATCCAGGACATCAAGCCCACGATGCCATCTTGGATTGAGGCGTGCGAGGCGACGGGCCGCCCCGAGATCCCAGAGCCAAAGCCATGGACCTGGGGGTCGGGTAGCGCCATGTCAGGTGCCTTCGGGGGCCCTCCTTTGCCATGAGCGGCATCGCCGGCATCATCCACTTCGACGGCAAGCCCGTGGAGCCGGGGCTCATCGAGCGCATGACCAGCGCCATGGCCCACCGCGGGCCGGATGGCATCAACCACTGGGTCAAGGGCTCCGTGGCCCTCGGCCAGTG